>NZ_QAOZ01000013.1:0-200208 GCF_003050885.1 Rhodococcus sp. OK611 | reverse complement strand
GCACCGTCCTCGAAATCCACCGGGCGCTCGACGCCGCGGGCGCCCTCACCTGCGGCGCCACCCCGAAACCCCCCGGTATCGAACATGTGTACGAGCCTACGCGCGGCCGCCGACAGAAATTTTGGGTGCCAACCATGCACACCCAGCACCGGCGGATACCTCCATCGCCAACGCAACACGACCGAAGGCAAACGTCCCGCGAGGTTGACGCTGCCTCAAACAGCAAATCGCCAAAAGTCTCTAGCGGCCCATGCGCGACGACTCGAAGAATGGCTGGTGCCCGTTCGATTCCGTGGATCGCATCACGGCCCAAGCAGAGAAGCTAGTGCCACATCAGGCAATGTTCGCCCTGCTGTGACCATTGGCTGTGTGGATCGATACCCGATGATTGAGCACATGACGAATGGCATGTCCGTGTCCGGAAGGACGACTCGTCCTGGGCCGCCTCATCTGGTCGGTCTGACCGAGCCGGCTGACCGTCCCTGCAACGTATCCGAGAATTTCTGGGCAGAGTTGTTGGAGGTCGGCTGGGCGGCACGGCTGCGATCCCAGGGCGGCCAGACTCGATTTCAGTTGCGCTACTACGGGGAGCGGTCCGAAGGGCTAATCGTCGGTGACGACTTGCCCGCGCTGGTGTACGCGGTCACCGAGTCTGGACAGCAGATTCTGCTGTTCGACGGTGCGGCGCATGGCCATGACGCGATGTTTTGTGACAGCTGGGACGAAGCCAGACTGCGCACTCGCTGTGCCAATCAGGTGTATGTCGATGCTGAAGGCGAGAACACATTCGAGCTGGTGGTCTGGGTCGGCTACAACATCGACTGGGGGGATGAACGGCACTCCATTACGGACGCTGACGATCCCGACCTGGTCACGCTCGTCGACGGTCGTCGTATCCCGTTCGAGGTCGCCCGGCACGCCGCCTTCGACGCTGTGTTGATATCCGCCACGAACGTGCGGGGCCAGGCCACCGATGCCGTGTCGGAGGAACTGGCCTGAACGGTGCCCACGGCGGGGACGTCGCGTGCCGTTCCGGATGCTGGTCCACGCGGCGCGGTGTTGCCAGGCCGTGCGGGTGGCAGAACGAGTACACGTCCGCGAGGTCGTGAACAAGGCGAACGTTGCCTGATGCAGCAGATACTCCGCGACCTGTCTGAGGATTTGTTGACGCACCTCGGCGATGTCCACGGGTGCGACCTCACCGAGTAGCCGGGCACCGGTGGACTCGCGGCTGTCGATGAGAGCGAGCAGGAGGTGTTCGGTTCCGATGTGGTCGTGACCGAGCAGTGCAGTCTCGCGTGTGCTCTGTTCGAGCACGATCTTCGCTCGGGGCGTAAACGGAATCTGTCCTGATCGGCCAGCCTGGGGCTGTTCGGAACAGCTGATCCGGCTGTCAACGGCTTCGACCGACAGGCCCAACGACTCCAGCGTCTTCGCCGCCACACCGTCGCCCTCACGGAGAAGGCCGACCAAGAGGTGCTCGGTGCCCAGGTAGTCGCGGTTGCGTGCCTGCGCTGCTTCGGATGCCAAACATGATCGGTGAATTTCTCGAACACAGGCTGCTCCTATCGGACTCTCCACCGTGTGGTGCCCACCAACCCTCAGTATCTGCCGATCCTGTCCGGTCAGGACGGCTCCGCTCCTGACTCGACACAGCGTTCTCTTAGGCGGCCCCACCCAGGTGTCACATTCGATCCTTCGCCGGTGTCTTCATGCCGAGAGCACATAACCGGAGGAGGAATGATGACCACCAGGATCCCGCGGGCCGAGCTGACCGGCGTCTACGGCGCGATCGTCAAGCGGATGTCCCGCAAAATGTTCGGCGAGGTACCCGAGCCGGCCGAGGTGGCATGGCACAACCGCAAGGTGCTGAATTTCAGTTTCACCATCGGACGCAAGGCGCAGAAGTGGGATCAGTGCGACGAAAACCTGAAGACCTTCGCCCACATGGCGGTGGCCAGCATGGTCGGCTGTAGCTTCTGCCTGGACCTCGGCTACTTCCAAGCCAACAACGACGGGCTCGATCTGACCAAGGCACGCGAGGTGCCACGCTGGCGCGAGTCGGACGTGTTCACGCCGTTGGAGCGGGAGGTCATGGAGTACGCCGAGGCGATGACCCAGACCCCGCCCACGGTGACCGACGAGATGTCCGCACGGCTGCTCGAGCAGCTCGGCGCACCGGCGCTGTTGGAGCTGACCGCGTTCATCGCGCTCGCGAACCTCTACACCCGGAGCAACACCGCAATGGGCATCACCTCGCAGGGGTTCTCGGCGGCCTGTGGCCTCAAGCCGCTCGCCGTACGCTCGAAGTCATGACCGACGACCCGTTCGTCACCCACCGCAGCCTGCTCTTCACCGTCGCCTACGAGATGCTCGGCTCCGCCGCCGACGCCGAGGATGTCGTCCAGGAGACCTGGCTGCGCTGGGCCGAGGTCGACCGGGCCAAGGTGCACGACCCGCGGGCCTATCTGGTCCGGATCGTCACCCGGCAGGCGCTGAACCGGCTCCGGTCGCTGTCCCGCCGCCGGGAGGACTACGTCGGGGAATGGCTGCCCGAGCCGCTACTGACCAGTCCCGATGTGGCCGAGGACGTCGAGCTCGCCGAGAGCGTCTCGATCGCGATGCTCACCGTGCTGGAGACCCTCGGTCCGGCCGAGCGGGCGGTGTTCGTGTTGCACGAGGTGTTCGAGACGCCGTACCAGGAGATCGCCGAGGTGATGGGCAAGAACCCGGCCGCGGTCCGGCAGATCGCGCACCGTGCCCGCGAGCACGTCGCCGCGCGGCGGCCACGGATGCAGGTGGACCGAGCCCAACAGCAGGCGGCCGTCGAGAAGCTGATGGCCGCCCTCTCCACCGGTGACGTCCAGGGCCTGATGGAGGTGATCGCCCCGGACGTGGTGGTGATCGCCGACGGCGGCGGCATCGCGGCGGCTGCGCGCAAGCCCATCGTCGGGGTCGAACGGGTGGCGGCCTTCCTGTCCCGCGCGGCAAAGATCCCGGATTTCGTGACCACGTCGACGTTCTTCAACGGCCTGCCGGGAATTCGGATCGATGTCGGTGGCGAGGCCACCGCGGTGAGTGTGGTGGTCGAGGACGGCCGGATCACGCGGATCTACGCGATCCGCAACCCGCACAAGCTGGGGCGGCTGGACCTGGTAGCGGATCTGCGGCGCTGAGGATCGCTCACCTAACCGAGCTCGCCGAGTCGCCGCTCGGCCTCCTCGAGACGCCGACGGGCGCCGAGGAGGTCGCTCTCGCTCCGCTCCGCTGCTTGGGCCGCCGCGGTCTCGGCGCTGCGCGCGAACTGCCGCTCCTGTTCGGCCCGCTCGAGTTCGCCCCTGAGCGCGGCGATCCGGACGTCGATCTCCGCCGTAACCTCCGACGCACGTTCGAGTTCCACCCGTGCGCCCTCGGCGGCCGCGGTCGCCTGCTCCAGGTCAGCGGTGGCCTCGGCGAGTTCGGTTCGGGCGCCTCCCAGCAGGTCCGGGGCGGCCGCCGCAGGCTCCGTTGTCTCGGGCCCCGGCTCCGGCTTCGTCGCGGCAGATTCCTGCTCGGCGACCACGCTCAGCCCCGCCGGCCCGAACCCGCTGTAGCTGGCCGCGGTGACCACGCGGCCCGCACGGACCCGGTCCGCCACCTCTGGATCCGCGAGCGCCGCATGCAGGGTCTGCCCGACCTCCCGCAGCGAACCCTCGCCGACCTTCCGCCCGTGCTCAGCCGCGAGCCGACCCGCCCGCCGGGCGAGCGCGCGGACGACCTGCTGCCGCTGCGAGGACAGCTGCCTCAGGTCTTCGCCGGACAGCTGCCGCTGGGCGTCGCGCAGCTCCTCGCCCAGCCGGAGCAGCGCCGCGACCTCGTCCGGCGACTCGCGGGCCAGGAGATTGACCACCCATCCGACCGTCGTCGGCCTCCGCAAAGCGGTGATCGCGCCCGCGAGCGCCCGATCCCCGCCCTCGCGGGCCTCGGCGGCGCGAGCCGTCCTCTTCTCGACAAACTCGCCGGGGTCGAGGGCGTAGAGCTCGTCGGCGACATCGTCAAGATCCACCCCTCGATCCTGTCACCGTCGCCGCCGCGGCGCGGTCGACCCACCGATCAGATCGGGGTCATCTCGGCGATCAACCACTCGTCGCCGACGCGCTCCATCGTCACGATCACCCGACTCGACGTCGAGGTCGGCGCGGGCGACAGCGTGCTGGTGGTGATCTGGTCGACGAAGGCGAGCAGTCGCGCTTGATCGGCGGCACCGCTGAGATAGCCGGTCTCCGCGATCCGCGCCCTGGTGCTGATCCCCTCGCTCTTCGACTTGGGGGCGACGGTGTTCGCCGCGAAGTCACGGAACCCCTCTGCGAACGTCCCGGTGGCGCCTCGCGCCGCCTCGTCGAGATCGGCATCCACCGTCGCGGCGTCGTAGCTCAGCAGCGCCTCGATTCGCTCCGGTGCCGCGGCCAGCGCCTCGCCGCGGGCCGACTCCCGCTGCGCCTCCGTCCGGTTGGTCCACACCAGCGCCGCCGTCACGAGCAGCGTTGCGAGGAGCACCAGAACGGCCCCGCCTGCCGCGACCCGCCGCGTCCGCCCGCTCACGGCACGAACTCCACACCCGACATCAGGAGCCGGCCGTCGACCTCGTCGATCGTCACCCGCAGCCGATAGCTGCGCGGTGTCGCGGTCGGACTGTCGACATTGCCGACCTGTGACGATGCCGCCACGATCACCACGCCCGATTCTCCCGACTCGCTCACCAGCGCGGCCGAGTCGATCCGCCCGTCCGAGTTCACCGCCGCGTCCCGGATCGACGCCGCGAGTCCGACGGAGCTGTCCCCGAGCTCCTGTGCGAACGCACCGGTGCTCCACTCCCGCAGCTGCGCCATGTCGTCCTCCGCGGTGTCGGTGTGCACGTCGATCAGGGCCAGCACCCCGTCGCCTGCGGCCTCGACCAGCGCCTCGCGATGCGACTCGCGCGAGCGATCGGCCAGATAGGTGGTGGTCGCGACGACGGCGCACGCCAGCACCGCGATCGCTGCGGCGCCGGCCAACGCGGACAACAGGATTCGACGTCGTCCCGACGACCATCGGGTACCGTCCTCCGCCACCGGCACGTCGGGGACCTCCGTGTCGACCGCGGTCACGGCCGCGGTCCCGTCAGCAGCTGCTGCCATCCCGGTGTCCCTTCCGCGGGGGCTGACGCGGGCGCCGCCGCGGGGGCGAGGTCGGTGTGTCGGGTTCCCGCTGGGCCCGTGTACAGCTCGTCCGGCGCATTTGTACCGCTCGGGACGAACGGTTCGGGGCTGCGGCAGATCTGGGGGTTCGGCGCCCGCTTGCCCGGCACCTCCGTACACGGGATGTTCCGGGATCCGCGCACCGCGAAGATCGAGTCCTGCGGCACCTTGCAGTACAAGTCCGGGGGTGTGTCGGGGACGGTCGTCTGATTGGGATCACGACGCTCCGAGGCGGGCAGGTATCCGGTCGAGCAGGCGGCCGGGTCCTGGGCCTCCAGGTGGAAGTTGACGTTGGCGGCGCCGTCGGCCTGGCCGCGCTGCACCACCGTCTCCTGGGCCGCGATGAGCGGCGGGAGGATCACCAGGACCTGTTCGAGGGACGCGTTGTACGTGACCGCGACCTGCTCGGTGCTGGTCAGATTCGCCAGCAGCAGGGGCAGGGTCGGACGCAGGTCCTGGAACAGCGTGTCGGCCTCGTCGGCGAACCCCGGGCCCTTGTCGAGGATGCCGCGCACCGACCCGTCTGCGGTCGCCAACTGGCCGCTCAGGTGCGCCACATTCGTGGTCCACTGCCGGATCTGATCGCCGGTCACCACCTGGGTCTCGAGTAGCGGGGCGAGTTGCTGCACCAGGGTGGTCGCGGGAGTGGTCGCCTCCGACGCCTGGTCGATGAACGAGGTGGTCGAGTCCAGTAGCCGCGCGAGGTCCGGAGCCCGGCCCGCGAAGGCGGCCGCGGATTCGTCGATCACCGCGCGCAACTTGTCCTGCGGAACCGATTCCAGCATCGCCTTCGCCTGGTCGAGAACGGGGCCGATCTCCTGCGGCACCGTCACCTGCTCGGCCGCGATGACGTCGCCGTCGGCGAGGAACGGCCCCTCGGTGCCGGTCGGCTGCAGATCCACGTACTGCTCACCGATCGCGGACACGCTGCGCACCGCGACCGTGAGATCGCTGCTCGGCACCGGCACCGCGCTCTCCAGCGTCAGCTCGGCGCGCACACTGTCCGGGTCGAGTCGCACCTCCCGCACCCGACCGACGGTGTCACCGCGATAGGTGACGTTCGCGTTGCGGTACAGGCCACCGGCATTCGGCAGTTCCACGGTCACCGTGTAGCGGCCGATCCCGAGCGCGGTCGGGACCCTCAGGTAGGAGACCGCCGCCGCGGTCATGCCGATCACCGCGATGACCGCGAAGATCGTCAACTGCGTGCGGACCATTCGCGTCAGGATCATCGACCGCTCCCCTCCTGGCCTGCCGCGGCCGTGAGCGGCGCGGTCATCGGGTTGGTGGGCTTGCCGCCGGACACGGACGGCGGCGGACCGAACGGCGTGCCGAAGCCGAGGCCGGTCCGCAAGCGATCGGAGGTCAGGTCCATCAGCGCCCACAGATTCGTGTAGTCGCCGCGCATGCCCTGGTCGATCGCCGTCTGCGGGAACGGGAAGGTGCTGAGGTTGCCCAGGTTGTTGATGAGGTCCGGCCCCGCCTCGACGACCTTGGCCAGGGTCGGCTCGAGTGCCGCGAGATCGGCCTTGAGATCCTCACGGCTCCTGTTCACGAGGTCGGTCCCCACGTCGCCGAATCTCCCGACCGCGTCCAGGGCCGCCGTCAGGTCGGCGCGCTGCGCGGCCAGCACCCCCATCGCCGGGTCCAGGGTTTCGATGGCCCGACCGAGAACGTCTCGCTGAGAGCTGATCTCGCCCGCGAACAGGTCGAGGTTCGCCATCGTGGTCACCATCGCATCCCGCTGCCGGTCCAGGATCTCGGTGAGCGAGTCCAGCTGCGGCAGCAGGTCCCGCACCGCGTCCTGCCTGCCGTCGAGCGCCTTGTTCAGTTCGGTGGTGATGGTCTGCACCTGCGCGAGCCCGCCGCCGTTGAGGACGACGGACAGCGCGGTCAGCGCCTCCTCCGTGGTCGGGTACACCCCCGCCGAGGCCAGCGGGATCACGGACCCGTCGTCGAGCCTGCCCTCCGGCGCAACATCGGTCGGCGGCGCCAGCGCGATGTGCTTGGAGCCGAGCAGGCTGGTCTGGCCTATCTTCGCGGTCGCGTTGGCCGGGAGCTGCACCGAGTCCTCCAGCGACACGGTCACTCTCGCATGCCAGTTCTGCGTCTCGATGGAGCTGATGCTGCCGACCGTGACGTCATCGACGAGCACCGGCGAGTTCGGGCTGATCGTGGTGACGTCGGGCATCTCGATCACCACGGTGTAGCTCCCCTCGCCCCGGCCGGCCGCGCCGGGCAGGGCCACCGAGTTCAGCCCGCTCCACTGGCAGCCCGACAGCAGCGTCGCGGCGGCCACCACCGCGCCGCCGATCCCCCACGCGCGCTTCGTCATCGGGTCGACCTCCCTGGTGTCATCAGATCGGCCAGGTTCGGCGGTACCGGAACCGTCGGCATGGTCAGTGCAGGCATCGACGTGGCCGCCGCCGGCTTCAGCTGCGGTTCGCTGTACACCAACTGGTCCGGGGTGGCGCCGAGCGCCCGCGTTGGATTGATGCTCAGATCCGGGTAGTTGGCCCTGACGGTGTTCAGCAGCGGACCGAGATACTGGGCGCACAGTTCCGCGCCCTTTTCTGAGGTCTCGTTCGCGAGGCCGGCGATGCCACCGCAGATCAGGTCGATCGGGTTGCCGATGTTCTGGAAGGCGGGCACCCCGACCATCGCGCCCTGCGCGGGCCGGTAGACGTTGTAGTAGTTCGACAGTGCGGTCGGCCCCAGGTGCAGCACCTTCTCGAGTCCGTCCTTCTTGTCGACCAGCACCTGCGACACGTCCGCGAGGGTGCGCACCTGCTCGGTCAGCCCGGCCCGGTTCTGCGCGACGAAACGCTGCACGTCGGCGATCGCGGTGTCCAGCTGTGCCAGCGCGGGCGCCAATTGCGTTCGGCTGTCGGCCAGTACCCCTGTCACGGTCGCGAGGCGGCCCTGGAACTGCACGATCTGCTCGTTGCTGGCGGCCAGCGCGGTGGTGAACGCCTGCAAACCGCGGATCGTGCCGAAAAGATCGCCGCCGCTGCCTGCAAGGGTGCTCATCGCCCGCGACAGCTCCACAACGGACTCCCCCAGCGCGGCGCCGTTGCCCTGCAACGCGGTTCCCGCCCCCTCGAGCAGGTTCGCCGCGGGCCCGGGGTCGTCCCCATTCGGCCCCAACGCCTCCGCCGCCCGGCCCAGTTCCTGCTTGACCCGGTCCCACTCGACCGGGACCGCGGTGCGCTCGAGTCCGATCTCGGCGCCATCGGCCAGGGCCGGTGTCGACTCCTCCGTCACCGCAGGGGTCAGCTGGACGAAGCGCGCGGAGACGAGGGACTGCGCCACGATCACCGCCTTCGCGTCCGCCGCCACGGGCACCGAGCGATCCAGTTCGAGTCGTACCCGCACCCGGTCGCCATCCGGGTCGATGCCGGTCACCTTGCCGACGTCGACCCCGACCACGCGCACGTCGTCTCCGACATACAGGCCGGTGACGGAGGTGAAATAGGCCGTCACCCGGTAGTGCCGGAAGTGGTCCACCGCAAGGTAACCGGACACCACGACCGCGGCGGCCAGTGCGAGGCCCACCCCGCCAACGGCCATCCTGCGCCAGGTGATCATCAGCGGACCTCCGGAATCGGCAGCGGCGCGGGCGCCAGCCCGAACATCGCATTGATCAGCGGCTGGTTGTACTGGGCGGGCAACAGGTTCTGGATGTACGCGTAGTAGAACGGGCCGCTGGCCACGGTGTCGCCGAGGGTGCCGACATAGGTGCCCAACCCGTCGATGCCCTGCGCCAGGTTGTCCCGGTTCTTCTGCAGGATCCCCACCACGGTGTTGAGCTCGTCGAGGACCGGGCTCAACTGCGCCTCGTTGTCGTGTACCAGCCCGCTCAACTCTGTCGAGACCGCGGAGACGTTCGTGATCACCTCGGACAGGGCGCCCTGGCGACTGACGAGCTCTCCTAGCAGCGCATTGCCGTCCACGAGCAGGGAATTCACCTGCGGACCACGCTCGGCGAGCAGGCCGGCCACGTTGTTCGCGTCGGCGAGCAGCGCCCTCAGGGTCTCGTCGCGGCTGCTGAGGCTGGTGGAGATCCGGCTGACTCCGTCGAGGGCGGGCCGCAGGTTCGGGGCGCTGTCCGCCATCACCTTCCCCACCTCGTCCAGTGAGGCCGACAACTGGTCGAGGTCGATGTCCTCCACGGTCGTGGTCAGGTCCCCCAGGACATCCGGCAAGGAGTACGCCGACCGGGTGCGTTCGAGGGATATCTGCCCGCCCACCGGCATCCGTCCGTCGTCCGCCAGGTCGAGGGTGACCGCCCGCTTGCCGAGCAGCGACATGGTGGTGATGGCGGCGGCGGTGCTCTCCCCCAAACCGATCGATCCGTCGAGGGTGAAGCTCACCACGGCTCGCCCGCCCTCGACACCGATCTCCTCGACGGTGCCGATCTTCACTCCCGCGGCGTTGACCTCGTCGCCGACGGCCAGCCCGCTGGCATCGTCGAACACCGCGCTGTACCCCACCCCGGACTTCAGGAACTGAAGGTCCTGATACTGCAGCGCGGTCAGCACCACCGCCGCGGTGACGGCGAGGCCGATCACCCCGACCCGCACCGCGTGGCTCTCCACCATGTTCCTCATCGCGGCGCACACCTCCCGGTCTTCTGGTCGACCAGGTCGACCGTGATCGGCCTGCCGTCGGCACCGTCGACCTTCATCGCGATCCCGCACAGGTAGAAGTTGAAGAAGGAGCCGTAGGCGCCGATCCGGATGAGCTGTCGGTAGTTCGCGGGCATCGATTCCACGATCCGGTTCAGCTCGCCCTGCTGCTCGATCAGTGGATCCAGGCTCGTGTTCAGCTCGGTCAGGGTGCCCGCGATGTTCGGCCGGGTGTCGGTCAGCAGGTCGGCGAAGGTTCCGGTGGCGGTGTTCACGCTCGTCACGGCGTCGCCGATCAGTTGGCGGTCCGCGTCGAGACCGCTGACCAGCTGCTGCAGGTGGTCCAGGGTGCCACTGAACTGCCCACCGCGAGAGCGTAGTTCGCTCAGCACCCCGTCGAGATTGTCGATCACGCGGCCGATCAGCTCGTCGCGGTCCGCCAGGGTGTTGGTGAGCGAGCCCGTGTGCGCGAGCACCGATGAAACGGTCCCCGACTGCCCCTGGAACACCTCCAGCAACGACATCGACAGCGCGTTCACCTGCTCCGGGTCCAGTGCCTGGAACAGGGGCTTGAAGCCGCCGAGCAGCGCGTCGAGATCCAGTGCGGGCGCGGTGCGTTCGACCGGGATGGTCGCGTCCTCGACGAGCGGCTCGGCGGTGCCCGGGCTGTCGAGCAGCTCGAGGTACCGGTTGCCCACCAGGTCCTGGTACCGCACCGCCGCTCTGGTCTCGACGGTCACCGTGTTGCCTGCGTCGACGGTGAACTCCACCTGTGCCCGCCGGTTCTCGCCGAGCTCGACGGCGCTGACCGCGCCGACCGGCACCCCCGCGATCCGTACCTTGTCGCCGGGCTTGAGGCCGGACACGCTGGTGAACTCGGCGCCGTACGAGTTCGCGCCGCCGCTACGCAACTGGCCGAACACGAGGATCAGTCCCGCGTTCACCAGCAGCATCACCAGGACGAAGATCCCGAACTTGACGGTGTACCCGCGCACTTTCATCGGACCGCCGTTCCGAACAGGTAGGTCATCAGGTTCGCTGTCGCACCGCTCGGCAGGCCGCCATTCGGCTGACGCTCGGGGGCAAAGGGATTCACCCCGATATCGGTGACCAGGAAGGGTGCGTTGACGTTCGGGTCACGCAGTGGCAGTCCCATACAGTGCGGGCCGCCGGTCGCCGCGACCTTGGGCAGGTCGTCGGGATAGTGGTAGGGCTCGGTGCCCGCGATCAGGCCGATCGACATCTTGATCCCCGGCTGGCCGTTGTACGCACCGTCGCCGATCTTCTTGCTCTCCTGCAGTCCGGTGAACATGCAGGGGATCACCGGCGAGTACTCCTCGAGGAGCACCGCGGTGGGGCGCAGCAGCGAGACCACGTCGACGGCCGCGTTGCTGTTCTGCGTCAGCACCTCGTCCCCCGTGTTCGCGAGCCCGGTCACCTCGAGCAGCAACAGGTCCAGGTCCGCCTGTCGGTCCACCACGGTGTTCCCGGTGGTGGTCAGCGCGCCGAGCGAACGCATCAGATCCGGGGCCACCGCGGCATAGGTGTCGGACACGGGCGGCAGCTCGGTCAGCACCTGGTCGAGCGCGCCGTGGGCCGCCCCGAACTCCACCAGCGACGAGTCCGCCTGTCCGAGTGCGACACCGAGCCGGTCACCACGGCCCTGCAGCGCGCTCGAGAGGGCGGCAAGCGTGGCGTCCAGCTTCTCGGGCTGGACGGTGCGCAACACCTCGGTCAGGTTCTCGAAGACCGTGTTCATCTCCACCGTCACGTGTGAGGCGTCGATGGTCGAACCCGCGGCGAGCCGCTCGGCACTGGGCTGCTCGGGCGCGGACATGCTCACGAACTTGGCTCCGAATGCCGTGTTCGACGTGACCTGCACGTCGACGTTCGCCGGGATCGCATCGAGCGCATCGGGATCGATCAGCAGTGACAGGAGCGCGGTGGACTCGCCGGACTGGATGATCGAATCGACGGTGCCTACGGTGACGCCCGCCATCTTCACCCTGGCGCCCGGATCCATCACCAGGCCCGCGCGCTGCGCGACCACGGTCACCGGAACCCGGTCGGAGAAGGACTGATCGAACATCGCCACGGCCAGTGCGACGACGCCGCCGATCGCGGCGACCAGCGCGAGTGCGGCCAGCTTGTACCCGTTCGTGCGCATCTTCCCCCCTAACCCGACAGGTTGAAGTTGCCGGACCCGCCGTAGATGGCGAGCGAGACGAGCAGGGTCACCGCGACCACACAGATCAGTGACAACCGGACCGCGCGACCGACCGCGGTGCCGACCCCTGAGGGCCCACCCGTCGCGTTGTAGCCGTAGTAGGTGTGGATCAGCATGACCAGCATCGCCATCACGAGGACCTGCACGAACGACCACATGACATCGATCGGGTCGAGGAAGGTCGAGAAGTAGTGGTCGTAGAGCCCGGACGACTGGCCGAACAGCACCACGGTGGTGAACCGGCCCGCCAGGAACGAGGCGACCAGCGCCAGCGAGTAGAGCGGCAGGATCGAGATCATGCCCGCCACCACCCGGGTACTGACGACGTACGGAACGGAGCTGATCGCCATCGATTCGAGCGCGTCGATCTCCTCGCTGATCCGCATCGCACCGAGCTGCGCCGTCGAACCGGCGCCGATGGTGGCGGACAGCCCGATGCCCGCGATCACCGGCGCCGCGATCCGCACATTGATGAAGGCGGAGAAGAACCCGGTCAGCGCCTCGACCCCGATGTTGCCCAGCGAGCTGAAACCCTGGATTGCGATCGTGCCACCGGAGGCAAGGGTGAGAAATCCGACGACGGCCACGGTCCCGCCGATCAGGGCCAATGCGCCTGTGCCCATACTGATCTCGGCGATCAGCCGGAGCACCTCCTTGGGGTGTTTACGCAGCGCCCACGGCACGTGCGCGAGCGCGCGGACAAAGAAGACCGCCTGGCGGCCGATGTCGTCGACGGTTCGGGACAGGCCTGCCGCACGGTTGCGGGTACGGCCGAACTTGCCGGTCGTCGCCAATGCCATCGCGTCAGCCCGCCGTCAGCCGGATGCCCACCGCGGTGACGATGGTGTTGACCACGAACAGCGCCATGAAGGCGTACACCACGGTCTCGTTGACCGCCTCCCCCACGCCCTTGGGCCCACCGCGCACCGTCAGCCCCCGATAGCAGGCGACCAGCCCCGCGAGCAGGCCGAACAGCGCCGCCTTCACCATCGAGATCGCCACCTCCGGCAGACCGGTCAGCAGCGTGATGCCGTCCGCGAACGCGCCAGGGTTGACGCCCTGCAGGAACACCGAGAACACGAACCCGCCCGCAATGCCGATCACGCAGACCAACCCGTTGAGCAGCAGCGCGACCACTGTCGACGCCACCACCCGCGGGATCACCAGCCGGGTCACCGGATCGATGCCGAGCACCTCCATCGCATCGATCTCCTCGCGGATGGTGCGGGAGCCGAGGTCGGCGCATATCGCGGTGGCCCCGGCACCCGCGACGATCAACACGGTCACCACCGGGCCCACCTGGGTGACCGCACCGAGGGCGGCGCCCGCCCCGCTGAGGTCGGCCGCCCCGATCTCACGGAGCAGGATGTTGAGTGTGAAGCTGACCAGCACGGTGAACGGCACCGCGACCAGCACCGTCGGCACGATCGACACCCGTGCGATCATCCAGCTCTGTTCCAGGAACTCCTGGAGCTGGAAACGGGTGCGCACCAACCCGACCGCGACATCCGCCCCCATCCGGTAGAAGTGGCCGAGCTCGCGCATCGGCCCCTTCAGCGTCGTACTCGCCACGAGCTCTCCCTCGTCGTGTGCACGCCCTGTCAGTGCGCTACGGGACACCCAGACGCGCGGGTTCCGTAATCGACCTCGAAGCTCGTGACCCCGTTGATCCATCCGGACTGCAGGCGGCGGGGATCACCGAGCTTCGAGATGTCGGGCATGTGGTCTGCGATCTTGTTGAAGATCAAATCCAGTTCCATTCGGGCCAAGTTGGCCCCGATGCAGTAGTGCGGCCCGGTCCCCCCGAAGGCGAGGTGCGGGTTCGGATCCCTGGTGATGTCGAAGGTGCGTGGGTTGTCGAACACGTCCTCGTCGAAATTCGCTGACCCGTACAGCAGTACCACTCGCTGTCCCGCCTTGATGGCGGTTCCACCGATTTCCGTGTCCACCAGTGCCGTTCGCTGCAGTGAGGTCAGCGGCGACGCCCAGCGGATGATCTCGTCCGCCGCGGTGCGGGGACGCTCATGTTTGTAGCGCTCCCACTGCTCGGGGTGCTCCATGAACGACATCATGCCGAGCGTCGTCGCGTTTCGGGTCGTTTCGTTGCCTGCAACCGCGAGCATGATCACGAAGAAGCCGAACTGCTCGGGGGTCAGGGCCTCCCCGTCGAGGTCGGCGTGCACCAGCGTGGAGATGATGTCCTCGAGCGGCTCCGTGCGGCGCGCCTCCGCGAGCTGGTAGGCGTAACCGAGGATCTGCGCCGACGCCATCCGCGAGGCGCCCTCGAGGTTCTCGTCGTCATATCCGGTCATCTGGTTGGACCACTCGAAGAGCTGTTTCCTGGCGTCCTCCGGGACCCCGAGCAGTTCCGAGATCGCCTGCATCGGGAGTTCACTGGCGACCTCGGAGACGAAGTCCCCGCTCGGGTTCGCCACCGCGGTGCGGGCGATGAGGTCCGCGCGCTCGTCGAGGGCGGCCCGCATCGACTCGACGGCACGCGGGGTGAACAGCCGGGAGACCAGTTTGCGCAGCTGGGTGTGCTCGGGCGCGTCCTTGTTGATCAGGACGTGCTTGGTCACCTCCAGCTCCTCGGCGGAGATGTCGTCCTGATGCCGTGGGATCGATCCGTTCACGTGGTTCGAGAAGTGCTCGGGGCGGCGCGAGATCTCGCGCACGTCGGCGTGCCGCGAGACCACCCAGCAGCCGCCGTCGTGGAAGCCGCCGGTGCCCGGTTCCTGCTCGTTCCACCACACCGGGGCGCAGCGGCGCAGTTGTGCGAACTCGGCGAGCGGCACGCGGTCGCCGTACAGCTTGGGATCGGTGACGTCGAAGCCCCTCGGGAGATCGAGCGCCGGGACGTGCTGATCGGTCATGGCAGGCCTTTCGGGCGAGGGTCAGTCGATTCGGTGATCGGGCGCGCGGCCGGCGGCATGGCCCTTGGCCCAGCGGTAGTCCGGCTTGCCGCTCGGCGTCCGCTCGACCTCGGCGGCGATCCAGAACGATCGCGGGATCTTGTATCCGGCGAGGTGGCTGCGGGCGTGCTTCTCGAGGCTCTCGAAGTCGGGCGTGCCGTCGCGGGGGCACAGCACCGCGGCCACCCGGTATCCCCAGCGCTCGTCGGGCACCCCGATCACGATGGCGTCGTACACGTCCGGATGAGCCTTGACGATCGCCTCGACCTCCTCGGCGAACACCTTCTCGCCGCCTGTGTTGATCACCATGTTGCCGCGACCGAGCAGCGTGATCGACCCGTCGTCCTCGATCCTGGCCCGATCGCCGGTCACCACGGCACGTTGCGTGGAGCCTGCGGGATGCACATCGGCACAGCCGTTGATCTCCCGGAAGATCTCCGCCGATTTGACGGGGTCGTTGTAGTAGCCGAGGGGGACATAGCCGAGCTTCGCCAGCCATCCCTCCCCACCGGAACCCGGTGCGAGCACCCGATTCTCGTCGTCGACCACCACGGTGTGCCGGTGCGATCCCACCTTCGGGCCGCCGTGCTGCTCGAAACCCTTCGTGGCGAACCCGATACCACCGAAGCCGGTTTCGGACGAACCCACCGAGTCCGAGATCATCAGGTTGGGGATGGCCTCGAAGAACGCGTCCTTGACCGACGCGGAGAACAGCGCCGCGCCCGAGGCCACCACGGCCAGGCTCGACGTGTCCGCCTTGACATTCCGGTAGGCCTCCACCAGCGGCCGACCCATCGCGTCGCCGGTGATGACCATCGCGGTCGGCCGGTGCCGGGCGACCAGGTCCCAGGTGCGTTCGGCATCGAATTTCGCGGAGTAGACCACCGCATTGCCCGCCAGCAACGCCGTGAATGTCGGCATCAGCGCCGAGGTGTGGATCAGTGGCGGCAGGATCAGCATCCGGATCTGCTCGCCCGCGGCCCCGGTGCGGGACTGCTGGTACTCGTCGGCGATCGGTTCCCCGGTGAAGAAGTCGAGGCCGCCGCCGAGGACCCGCCACATGTCCTCCTGCCGCCACACCACCCCTTTCGGCCTGCCGGTGGTGCCGCCGGTGTACAGGATGTAGACGTCGTCGCCGCTGCGTTCGTCGAAGCCGCGGGCCGGGGACTCGGCGGCGAGCGCTTCCTCGTACCGGACCGCGGCCCGAACGAGCACCGGGGCGTCGACGGCGGCCGATTCCAGCTCGTCCGGCACCTCGATCAGATGCCGGATCCGGGGCATAGCGGGCGCGACCTCCGCGACCCGCTCGCCGAACCCGCGGTGATAGACCACCGCCTCCAGGTCGGCATCGTCGTAGAGGTAGGCCAGCTCGTCGGCCGTGTAGCGATAGTTGACGGTCAGCGGCACCGCCCGGATCTTGAATGCCGCCAGCACCGCCACCATGGTCTCGATCGAGTTGTGCATCTGGATACCGACGTGCGCTCCCACGCCCAGCCCGACGGACTCCAGGTGGTGGGCGAGCCGGTTCGCGCGCTCGTCGAGCTCCCTGTAGGTCACCTGCTCGTCGCCTGCGATCACGGCGACGCGATCGCCCATGGCGTCGACGGCGTGCTCGAACAGGTCCGCGAACGTATATGCCATGCGAGTCCTTCCAGCGTTGGACGCTCAGATCACCGTGAGCGGCAAGGGGATTCCACGATCTGCGAACACGAACCCGGCTCCGGTACTGACCCGGGTGATGGCGACCTCCACACACTCGGGCGCGGGTTCGTCCTCGGTCACCACCTCGACGAGGAGCGCGTCGACGTCCTCCGAGAGCACCCGGACGGTGAAGCGGGGATCGACCCCACGCACCAGCGCCTGCAGCGGCTCGAGGTGGTCGCCGTCGATCAGGGCGGGCCAGCCTCCGTCGGCGTCCGCCGCGCCACCGCGACCGAGCAGCAGCTCCAGCCGCCCGCCCCCGAGCCGGATGTCGCTGTCCACGTACTGCTTCGGGCTCAGCAGCGGATGCACCGACAGCACCTCGGCAAGGCCTGCCAGGTCACGCGGCAGCCCGAGCGCATCGCGGATCCGCTGCGCGGCTACCCCCGCGATCCCGGTGAGTTGCTTGCGAGTGATCTCGAGCGCCTTGTCCTCCTCCGCCCGCTTGCGGACCGCGAGCAGGAACCCGAGGGCGAGCAGGTGGTGCTGCAGGCAGACCTCCTCCGCGATCCGCACCAGGGCCGAGTGCGAGAAGTCCGCGAACCGGACGTCGGAGAGCAACGGACCCGAGTAGTCGTGCGCGCCCTCCCCCGTGCGGTCGATGGGGCTCAGCTCCACCGTGTTGGCCGCGGTGCGGCCGATCTGCTCGGTGTGCGTAGTCATCTGGGGCGGCGCGTGCGACGGATCGATGACCACCGTCCACGCGCAGTGCGGCTTCCGGTCCACCGGTCGGCGCGGCGGGCGGTGGATGGGCCGCACCTGTGCGTGCGGGTTGGTGGCCAGCGCGGTCGCATCGAAGGTCGGGTCCTCGATGTCGTGGCACATGGTCTTCACGTACTCGTCGCCGAGCGGCTCGACGTCCATCAGGGCACCGCAGTGATCGAGCCAGAACTCGCCGTGTGCTGGATCGTCGACCCGGTACCGAAAGTCCATGAACTGGGGTGGTGCCCCGATATCGAGCTGCAGTCCCTTGAAGATCGTGACCACGTCGTCGCCCTCGTACCCGAGCGCCCTCTGCATCCGGCGCGTGTACCAGGGGCTCGACGCCTGCCACTCCTCGATCGCGACGGCCGCCATGCCCTCGCGCCCGAACTCCACGATCAGGTGTGCCATTCCCGAGCGATCGATCAGCTGCCCGCACAGCAGCAGCTCGGGCACCAGGGTCGCGAGATCCGCCCGGGAGAGCGCGTCGAACGACCGCCTCGACTGGGCCTCGGTCCTCACCACAGCGGGACCGGAGTCTGGCCGATCGGGTACCAGCCGGGGAGCTTCTCACCGGAGACGGACCGCTGGATGCGGGACTGCATGCCCGTCGACAGCGCGTTGTCCTTGATCATCTCCATGAACAGCGCGGAGACGTGGCCGAAGTCGAAGAAGTCGCGCTGCCAGGACCACTGGAAGTCGCCGGCGTAGCGGAACCAGCTGCCGCCCATGCCGTAGACCTCGTAGTTGCTGCCGTCGGCCCGCTTCGCATCGGCGACCTGCTTCCACAGGCCGATCACGTTACCGCTGCGTTCGTCGACGACGATCTCCTGGTACGGGTAGGTCCACCCCTCGAGCCCTTTCATCTCGAGGCCGAGTGCGATGTCGCGGATCTCCTCGCGGCCGACCGTCATGATGTCCTGCTTCGGGCCGATGTTCCAGCCGTAGGTTGCGTCCTCGGTGTAGAACTCGGCCAACGGCGTCCAGTCCCGCACTGCCTCGGCCTTCTTGTTCGCCTCGATCCAGCGCTCCACCATCTCGTCGAGTTCCGCACGATCGAACTGGGACATCACTGGTCTCCTTCGGATTCGGTCATTCTCAGCGCGCGGGTCGGACAGAACTTCACCGCGTTCTCCACACTCGCGCGCAGGGACTCGGGAGGGTTGGGGTCGAGGATCTGCACGGTCCCATGCTTGGGCACCGAGAAGACCTCGGGCGCCTCCATCTCGCAGGCGGCATGCCCCTGGCACAGGTCCGCGTCGACCTCGATCCTCATCGGATTCCCCGCCTGCGATATCGGACCCGGCACGGTTGCTCGAGTTGGACCACCATCTTGCTGTGGTCGTTCCGGTACGAGTCCGACGGCTGCGCCATCTCGAACTCGAAGTCCCGCAAAAGGATCGAGAAGATCGCCTTGAGCTGCATCTGCGCGAAGGCGGCCCCGACGCAGCGGTGCCTGCCCGCCCCGAACGGGATCCAGGTCCACCGGTTGACGATGTCCTCCTGGTTCGGATCGATGTAGCGACCCGGGTCGAAATCGTTCGGGCGCGGGAAGTCCTCGGGGATCCGGTTGGAGATCGCCGGGGTCGCCGCGACCAGGTTGCCCTTCTCGATCCGGAAACCACCGACCTCGAAGTCATCACGCGCCAGCCGCAGCAGGATGATCAGCGGCGGGTGCAGTCGCAGGGTCTCCTTGACCACCGCCTCCAGCACCGGGATCTGCCGCAGTGCATGAAAGCTGATGTCCGCGCCGTCCGCGTACAGCTCGTCGAGCTCGCCGACCACCTGTTTCATGGCGTCCGGGTGCCGGAGTAGCTCGATCAGGCTCCAGGCCGCAGTGCCGGAGGTGGTGTGGTGGCCCGCGAACATCATCGAGATGAAGATCCCGGTGATCTCGTCGGCGCTGAAACGCTCCGCACCGGTCTCGTCCTTGATCGAAACCAGCACGTCGAGCATGTCCCGGTCGTCCTTGCCCCGCGGTGGGTTCGCGATCCGTCCGGTCATGATCTCCTGCACCAGCGCCACCAACGCCAGCCGCGCCTCGTCGCGGCGCCGGAAGCTCTCGATCGGCGCGTACGGATCGACGAATGCGAGTGCGTCCGTGCCCTGTTCGAGCTCGTGGTACAGCTTGGCGAACCGATCGTCGAGCTGGTCGCGGAACTTCTTGCCGATCAGGCAGGCCGAGGAGGTGTAGATGGTCAGCTCCGCGAAGAAGTCGAGCAGGTCGATCTCCCCCTCGTCGCCCCAGCCCGCGACCATCGCCTCCACCTCGGCACCGATCGTCGCGGCGTGGCCCTTCATCTGCTCACCGCGCAGTGCCTGGTTGTGCAGCATCTCCTTGCGCCGCTCGGGGCTGGCGTCGAACACCACACCCGCCCCGAAGATCGGCTTCATGAACGGGTACGCGGCCTGTTGGTCGAGGTCCTCGTCCGACGAGCGGAAGAAGAACTCGTTGGCCTCGGCCCCGGAGAGCAGCACCACCTCGCGGTCGGCGAGCCGGAAGGTCCCGACGTCGCCGCACTCCTCCCGCACGCGGCGCATCAACGCGATCGGATCGGTGCGCAGTTCCTCGAGGTGGCCGTGCTCGTGCTCACCGCCGGACACGCGTTGGGGGTCTTGCAGACTCATCTCTTCGCCTCCTTCGGGTCGGAGTGGTTCTCGGTGGCGGGGGCACTCAGCGGCGCCTCCGGCTGGACCTCGACCAGCACCAGGTGCGCGCCACGCGGCGCCGACACCACCGCGACAACGGCGTTCGCGATGTCGGAGGCGCGCAGGAAGTAACCGTGCCTGGCGAAGCCCCAGGTCTTCCAGGATTCAGCGAGCGGGCCGATGACCTCCGGGGTGGAATCCATCCCCATCCCGGTGAGCGTCGGCCCCGGCCTGACGATGGAGGCGCGGATTCCGGTGCCCTCGAGCTCCATTCGCATCTGCCGACCCATCGCCTCGAGTCCGGCCTTGGCCGCGTCGTAGGCGCCCATCAGCGGCCGCGGACGGTCCGCGCAGTCGGATCCGATCAGCACGAAATCGCCGCGGCGCCGCTCGCGCATGCCGGGCAGGATCCGGTGCGCCAGCCGTTGCGCACCGACCAGGTGCACCTCGACCTGCTTGAGGAATCGCTCCGGCTCCATCTGGTCGGCCGCACCGAACTCGAGGTCGCCCGCGCCGGAGAGCACGATCTCCGTCGACCCAAGGGCATCCTCGGCGGCCGTGACGAACTCGTCGACCGAGGCGGCGTCGGTGACGTCGAGGAAGTGCGCGAACGCGTCGCCCCCGCCCTGCCGGATCTTCTCCGCGATCGCCTCGCACTCCGCGACCCGCCTGGCGCCCAGCGCCACCGGGTGGCCGAGCTCGGCGAGCGCATAGGCGGTGGCGGTGCCGATCCCGGAGGAGGCGCCGGAGATGACCGCGGGCCTGCGCTCCGGGTTCGGTTCGAATCGTGGCATCAGCGCACCTGCACCTTCACCGGCAGGGCCGCGAAGCCTCTGACGTTCGTCGAATGGACGCGCTCGATCCCGGACTCGTCGACCTCGAAGTCGGAGACGTTCCTGGCGAACTCGGCGAGCGCGATGTTGGCCTCGAGCCTGGCCAGGTGGGCGCCGAGGCAGAAGTGAACGCCGCCACCGAAACTCGCCAGCTTGTTGGTCGAGCTCCGTCCGATCTGGAACTCGTCGGCCTCCTCGAACACGTCGGAGTCCCGGTTCGCGGATCCGATCAGGAGCAGCATCTTCTCCCCGGCGGGCACGGTCTGGCCGTAGTACTCGAGATCAATCGCGGTGGTGCGGGCGACGATCTGGCTCGAGGTGTCGTAGCGCAGCGTCTCCTCCACCCAGTCCGGTGCCCGGTCCGGGTCGGCGAGCACCGGCGCGACCTGGCCGGGATGGCGTGAACCCCAGTACAGCGCGTTCCCCAGCAGCTTGGTGGTGGTCTCGTTGCCCGCCACCACCATCAGGAACATGAACCCGAGGATCTCCTCGTCGCTGAGCCGGTCCCCGTCGATCTCGGCCTCGAGGAGCGCGGAGGTCAGGTCCTCGGTCGCCGACCGCCTGCGCTCGGCGATCATGTCCCGGTAATAACCCATCAGACTGATCGAGGACTCCACCGCGGCCTGCGGGACGTCCTGGACCCCGTCCTCCCGGTGCACCACCAGGTCCGCCATCCGTCGCAGCTCCGCGCGATCCGGCTCCGGCACCCCCATCAGCTCGGAGATCACATCCATCGGCAGCCTGCCTGCCACCTCGGCGATCCAGTCGAACTCGCCCGCCGCCAGCGAAGGCTCCAGGTACTGATCGGTCAGTTCCAGGATGCGCCCCTCGAGCTCGGCGACCCGGCGAGGCGTGAACCCGCGAGAGACCAACTGCCGCAACCGCATATGCCTCGGGTCGTCCATCGCGAGGAACGACATCACCAGGTGCGCGTGCGGTCCGTACGCGGCCGGATCGAGCGAGACGCCGTTGGCACTCGAGAGCCGGCGATTGTCCTTGAAGGCGTCGGCGACGTCGCCGTGCCGCGAGAGCGCCCAGAACCCGATGTCCGGATTGTGATAGATCGGCGACTCCTCACGCAGTCGCTTGTACGTGGGGTACGGATCGTCGTGGAAGTCGTAGTCGTACGGATTGAAGACCACCGGGGTGATCAGGGCTTCGGTCATCGTGGCTCCAGGATCAGTCTGGCGGAGGCCTCTAGTCGCTGCGCGAGTTGCGGGTAGGACCCGTATCCCATCCCGGCGCGCAGGAGAGCTCCCGCGTAGAGAAGTTCGAGGGTTTCGAGCAGTTCTGGGTCGTATCCCGGGCCGAGGGCCTGACCGAGCCGGTTGTGGATCTCGAATCCGATCCGGCTGCGCAGGTGCTCGACGTCCGGATCGGCGCCGAGCAGCGCGCCGGTCACCGCGTCGGACACCTCCGGCTCGTCGGCAAGGAGCAGTGCAATCCCACGCAGCACCGACAGCACCCGTTCCGTGCGGTCCAGGCCGGTGCCGTCTGGAACCTCGGAGGCCTCGAGCCGTCGCCAGAAGACCTCGGCGACGAGATGTTCCTTCGATGAAAAGTAGGTGTACGCGGTCGCCGGGCCGACGCCCGCCCGCGCGGCCACCGCACGCACGGTCAGCCCACCGAACTCCTGCTCGCGCAGCACCTCGACGGCGGCACCGGTCAGTCGCTCGACGGTGTCGGCCTGCTTCTCGGTCAACCGTCTGCGGGTCGACTCGAAACTACGACTGGACACGTGTCTGGACATTACTACGGTCTCCCGTCCGGCGGTACCCGTTTTCGCGCTCTAGAGCCCGATCTTCATCCCGGCCCCGCCGTCGACCCGCAGTTGCTGACCGGTCACGTACCGCGATTCGTCCGAGGCCAGATACACCACCGCGTGCGAGATGTCCGCGGGCTCGACCCACGGAATCGGCATGGCCTGCATGAACGGGAAGGTCAGCGCCGCATCCTCTGCGGTCGGGTTCTCGAGGTCGGGCCGGAACGTCTTGTACATCGGCGGACTCTGCAACATGTCGGTGTTCACGTTCGTCGGATGGATCGCGTTGACCCTGATCGAACTCGGCCCCAACGTCAGCGCCAGCGAGTTCGTGTAGGCCTGGATCAGCTTCTTGGCCAGCCCGTACCCGTCACCGCCCGGACCCTGCAGCGCCTGCTGGCCGTTGAACCCGGTCTGCGGCACCAGGCCGGCAACCGAACCGATCGCGATGATCGAGCCGCCCTCGCCCAGATACTCCATCGCCGCGTGCACGGTGTTCACCACCCCGATGAAATTCACGTCGAAGGCGTCCACGAATCCCGCGTTGGGAACGTGCTTGCCCAGCGGACAGATTCCCGCGTTGGCCACCACGACGTCGAGGCCTCCCAACTCGGCGACCGCCTCGGCCAGTGCCGCCTCGACGGCCGCCCGGTCGCGGACGTCGACGCGGGCCGTGACGGCCCTGCGGCCGGCCTTCTCGACCAACCGCGCCGTCTCCTCCAGGTCAGCCTCGGTGGCGAGCGGGTATTCGTTGCTTGCGATGTCCGCACAGAGGTCGAACGCGATGATGTCCGCGCCCTCTTCGGCGAGATGGACCGCGTGACTGCGGCCCTGCCCCCGCGCTGCGCCGGTCACGAACACGACCTTGCCTGCGACTCGATTCATCGGATCACTCCCTGCAATCAATGGAACGTTCGACGTTCTTCTGCCTGAAAGCATTGCGAGGCACCTCTGTGCGAACTATAGTCCAGACACCTGTCCAGATGTGGAGGAATTGAGCATGACGCTTCGCCCGACCGACAGCTCGGCCCTACTGATCGACGGAAAGCTCGTCCCCGGCTCCGGCGGCACCTTCGAGGTGCTCAACCCCGCGACCGAGGAGGTGCTCGGATCGGCGGCCGAGGCCACCGCCGCCGACATGGACGCCGCGATCGCGGCCGCCCGCCGCGCGTTCGATCAGGGCACCTGGTCCCGCGATCATGCGTTCCGCGCCCGGTGTCTGCGCCAACTGTGCGACGCCTTGCAGTCGCACATCGAGGAGTTGCGCGAGGTGACCATCGCCGAGGTCGGTGCGCCCGCGATGCTGACAAGCGGGCCACAGCTCGAGGGGCCCGTCGAAGACCTGCGCTACTGGGCCGACCTGGCCGAAAACTATTCGTGGGAACAGGATCTCGGGTCCGCGACGCCGATGGGGATCCCCACCGCTCGCCGGGTGCTGAAGGAAGCCGTCGGGGTCGTCGGCGCGATCACCCCGTGGAACTTCCCGCACCAGATCAACTTCGCCAAGCTCGGGCCCGCCCTGGCCGCGGGCAACACCGTGGTGCTCAAGCCCGCACCCGACACCCCGTGGTGTGCGGCGCTGGTCGGCAGGGTGATCGCCGAGGAGACCGAGATCCCGGCGGGCGTGGTCAACATCGTGACCTCCACCGATCACGCGCTCGGCGCGCAGCTGTGCACCGACCCGCGCGTCGACCTGGTCTCGTTCACCGGGTCCACCGCGACCGGCCGCACGGTGATGGCCTCGGCGGCCGACAGCCTCAAGAAGGTCTTCCTCGAGCTCGGCGGCAAGTCCGCGTTCATCGTTCTCGACGACGCCGACCTGGCGAGCGCCTGTTCGGTCGCGGCATTCTCGGTCTGCGTGCACGCCGGACAGGGCTGCGCGCTGACGACCCGGCTGCTGGTCCCGCGCGCCCGCTACGACGAGGCGGTCGCGGCGACCGCCGCGACCATGTCCGGCATCCGCGCAGGCGACCCCAGCAAGACCGGAACCGTCTGCGGGCCACTGATCTCCGCGCGCCAACGCGAGCGGGTGGAGGGCTACCTGAAGCTCGCGGTGGCGGAGGGCGGCACCATCGTCACCGGCGGTGGCCGACCCGCCGACCGGGACCGCGGGTTTTTCGTCGAGCCGACCCTGATCGCCGGGGTGGACAACTCCGCGCGGGTCGCCCAGGAGGAGATCTTCGGCCCGGTCCTGGTGATCCTCCCGCACGACGGCGACGAGGACGCCGTCCGGATCGCCAACGACTCGCCGTACGGGCTGTCCGGCTCGGTGTGGGGCACCGACCCGGAGCGGCTGAACCGTGTGGTCGCGGGCGTGCGTACCGGAACGCTCAGCGTCAACGGCGGGGTCTGGTACTCCGCGGACGCCCCGTTCGGCGGCTACAAGCAGTCCGGGATCGGCCGCGAGATGGGCGTGGCCGGCTTCGAGGAGTACCTGGAGACCAAACTCGTCGCCTCCCCCGCGACAGCCTGATCCGCAGCCCGCTACACCTACCGAGGAGACAACACATGGGACGTTTCGACGGACGCACCGCCATCGTCACCGGCGCGGCGCAGGGCATCGGCGAGAGCTACGCACGGGCACTCGCGGCGGAGGGCGCCAACGTTGTGGTCGCCGACCTCAACCGTGAGCTGGGCGAGACCGTGGCCAAGCAGATCACCGCAGACGGGGGCTCCGCTGCCTTCAAGGAAGTCGATGTGGCGGACGGGGCATCGACGAAGGCGCTCGCGGACTTCACGATCGAGAGATACGGCAGCATCGAGCACCTGGTCAACAACGCCGCGATCTACGGCGAGATGAAGATCGACTCGCTGCTCACGGTCGACTGGGACTACTACCGGCGGTTCATGAGCGTGAACATGGACGGCGCGCTGCAGGTCTGCAGGGCCGTCGTCCCGCACATGCGGGCCAACGGCGGCTCGATCGTCAACCAGTCCTCCACCGCGGCCTGGTTGTACTCGAACTACTACGGACTGGCGAAGGCGGGTGTCAACAGCCTCACCCAGCAGCTCGCCACCGAACTCGGCTGGTCGAACATCCGCATCAACGCGATCGCGCCCGGCCCGATCGACACCGAGGCCACCCGCACCGTCACCCCCGGCAACATCGTCAAGGACATCGTCCGGCGAATTCCCCTGCAGCGCATGGGAACCACCGAGGACCTGGTCGGTATGTGCCTATTCCTGCTCTCCGACGAGGCGGGCTGGGTGACCGGGCAGATCTTCAACGTCGACGGCGGACAGGTGTTCCGGTCGTGACGGGCGGCGACACCGACATCACGGTCGGCTACATCGGCCTCGGCAATATGGGCGCGCCGATGGCCACCCGGCTGCTCGACTGGCCCGGCGGCCTGGTCGTGTGCGACACGCGACCCGAGGCGCTGACCCCGTTCACCGATGCAGGAGCCACCGCCGCGGACACGCCCGCCGCGGTCGCCGCACAGGCCCAGGTGATCTCGGTGACCGTCCTCGACGACGCGCAGGTGCGGGAGGTGGTCGACGGACCCGACGGGATCCTGTCCGTCGCCGCGCCCGGCACGGTGATCGCGGTGCACTCGACGATCAGCGACCGGACCGCCACCGACCTCGCGCAGCGTTGCCGGGAACGGGGGGTCGACCTGGTCGATGCGCCCGTCAGCGGCGGCGCCCCGGGCGCCAAGCAGGGTCGGCTGGCGGTCATGGTCGGTGGATCCGACGAGGCCTTCGCCGCGGTCAGCGGGCCGTTCGCACGCTGGGCCGAGCTGGTGGTC
Source organism: Rhodococcus sp. OK611 (assembly GCF_003050885.1). NCBI lineage: Bacteria > Bacillati > Actinomycetota > Actinomycetes > Mycobacteriales > Nocardiaceae > Rhodococcus > Rhodococcus sp. OK611. The sequence goes on along the minus strand of NZ_QAOZ01000013.1, from coordinate 173,829 downwards.
CACGCCGGGCCGGTCGGCGCGGGCACCCGGATGAAGCTGGCGCGCAACCTGCTCCACTTCGTCTCGTTCACCGCCGCGAGCGAGGCACAGCGCCTCGCCGAGGCCGCGGGCCTGGACATCCGCGAGCTCGGCAAGGTCGTCCGGCACACCGACGCCATCACCGGGGGCGCCGGCGCGATCATGTTGCGCGAGACCACCGCCCCGGTCGCCGAGGACGACTTCTGGCACCCGATCCTCTCGCATGTCCGCAACCTCGGCGAGAAGGACCTGTCCCTGGCGCTCGACCTCGGCGAGCGGCTCGACGTCGACATGCCGCTCGCGCGGCGAGCCCTCTCCGATCTCGGCCCCGGACTCGGGGTCGGGACCGGCACACAATCCGACGCTGCAACGAAGGAGCACGCATGACCGACGGAAACGGTGTCACCGAAGCCCGCGCGCGCGGGGTGGCGATGATGAATCAGGTCTACGGCTGGGAGATGCCGGCCGACATCCCCGGCGACTTCTTCGCGGTCACCGCCGACCATCTGTTCGCCGACATCTGGACCCGGCCCGGGCTGAGCCTGCGCGACCGTCGACTGTTGCTGCTCGGCGCCATCACCGCGCAGGGTCAGAGCGACGTCGCGAAGATCCAGATCAACGCGGCGCTGCACAACGAGGAACTGACCGAGGAACAGGTCGAGGAGGCGGCGATCTTCCTCTGCCACTATGTCGGCTGGCCACTGGGTACCGGACTCAACAACGCCATGATCGCCGTCAAGGCGGACCGCCGCAAGGCCGCCCGCGCTGCGGAGAAGGCCGCGGAAACCACCACCGGTTGAGGCTCGGCCGGAAATACTGCACTCTAGGCAACAACTCTCGAGACAAGGATCACATTCATGGCCGAGGCCACTCCCATCCGCCCGCAGCCCGCTGACACCATCGAAACCTGGCACTACGAAGCCGACGTGGTCGTCGCCGGCTACGGGATCGCCGGGGTCAGCGCCGCGATCGAGGCCGCTCGAGCGGGCGCGGATGTCCTGGTGCTCGAGCGGACCAGCGGCTGGGGCGGCGCGGCGGCGCTCGCCGGCGGATTCATCTACCTCGGCGGCGGCACCCCGCTCCAGCAGGCGCTCGGCTTCGAGGACTCGCCTGCCAACATGAAGGCCTTCATGATGGCGGCCCTCGGCCCCGGCGCCGACGAGGAGAAGATCACCGACTACTGCGAAGGCAGCGTCGAGCACTACAACTGGCTGGTGGACAACGGGGTTCCGTTCAAGGAGTCCTTCTACGGCCAGCCTGGCTGGGAGACTCCGTTCGACGACGGGCTGATGTACTCCGGCGGCGAGAATGCGGCGCCGTTCAACACCATCGCCACCCCGGCGCCGCGCGGGCACGTCCCGCAGATGGCGGACAAGCGCACCGGCGAGAAGGGTGGCGGCTACATGCTGATGAAGCCGCTGGTGGAGACAGCCGAGGAGCTCGGCGTCCGTGCCGAATACGACATGCGGGTGCAGCGCCTGATCGTCGACGGGGACGGTCGGGTCGTCGGGATCATCGCCAAGCAGTACGGCAAGGAGATCGCGGTCCGCGCCCGCACCGGCGTGGTGCTTGCCACCGGCAGCTTCGCCTACAACAAGGAGATGGTGCAGAACTACGCGCCGCGCCTGATCGGCAAGCCGGGCGCCTCGATCGAGGAGCACGACGGCAGGGCGATCCGGATGGCACAGGCCCTCGGGGCGGACCTGGCGCACATGGATGCCACCGAGGTCGCGTTCTTCGGCGACCCGCAGCTGATGGTCAGGGGCATCCTCGTCAACGGCCGCGGCCAGCGGTACGTCAACGAGGACACGTACCCGGGCCGGATCGGCCAGGAGACGTTGCTGCGCAACGAGAACCAGGCCTACCTGATCATCGACGAGGACGCCTACGAGGAGGGCTGCGCGGGCGACAGCTCGACGCCGTTCTTCCGGTTCCAGCCGAAGTGGGTGACGGAGACGGTCGAGGAGCTCGAGTCGGAGATGGGCCTACCTGCCGGCACGCTGGTCTCGACCGTCGAGGTGTACAACCGGCACGCCGAGAACGGCGAGGACCCGGTGCTGGGCAAGAAGTCCGAATGGTGCAAGCCGATCGGCTCCCCCATCGCAGCGCTCGACCTGCGCAACTTCACCGCCGGGTTCACCCTCGGCGGACTGCGCACCACGCTCAACTCGGAGGTGCTGCATGTGAGCGGCGAGCCGATCCCCGGCCTGTTCGCGGCCGGCCGCTGCACCTCCGGCGTCTGCGCGGGTGGCTACGCGAGCGGAACCTCGCTCGGCGACGGCAGCTTCTACGGTCGCCGCGCCGGAGTCGCCGCCGCGAAGGGCTGAGGCGGCTGGGCCGCCTGTGCGTGGTTGACGAGTCCCCACACTCGTGTCTGTGTTCAGGACATCCCGAACAGTTGATGTCTCAGGACATCGTGAACACTGAACGGCCCACCCCGTGACAATCGGGGATGGGCAGAACAGGGTTTTCGATGGATCCAGAGTTCGTGTCCGCGATCGTCCGCGCAGCAGGCGGCGAGAACGTCAACATCGCCGACTTCTGCAGATCCCACTCGATCTCACGCACGACGTTCCACAAGTACTTCGCACGGTTCAAGGCCGAGGGAACCGGCGGGTTCACCAGACGCTCCACCGCCCCGCACACATCACCGACCCGAACGTCGGCGGTGCTGTGCGAGGCGGTGGTGCGTGCCCGTAAGGAACTCGACGACGCAGGACTCGACAACGGACCGCAGAGCATTGCCTGGCGGCTCGAGTCCCTCGGGTTCGATCCGTTTCCATCGCGGGCGACGGTGTACCGGATCCTGCTCGACCACGGCCAGATCGTCGCCCAGCCCCGTAAACGACCCAGGACGAGGCGGCGGTTCGAATACTCCGATCCCGGCGGGTTGTGGCAGATCGACGGCATGGAGCACTACCTGTCCACCGGTGAGAAAGTCTGCGTCCTGCAGATACTCGACGACCATTCCCGGTTGGACGTCGGCTCGTGCGCCGCGGTCAGCGAGAACGGCGCTGAAGCCTGGCGGGCGCTCGAGCAGGCCTTCGCCGGCTACGGCCTGCCGGTTCGGGTGCTCTTCGACAACGGTCGCGCGTTCTCGGCCAAGCACCGTGGCGGAACGTCCGCCCTCGAGCGCACCCTCGCCGCGCTCGGGGTGCAGACCATCACCTCGTCCGTCTACAACCCGCAGACCTGCGGGAAGAACGAACGCGTGCACCAGACCTTGCAGAAGTGGTTACGCAAGCAGCCGGCACCCGACACCCTCGAGGAATTGCAGAGCCTCCTCGAGCAGTACCGGGTGGTCTACAACAACCGGCGCCATCAGAGCCTGGCGGGGAAGACGCCGCAGCAGCGATACGACGAGAAACCCACTGTCGAAGCTACTCCGGAGCCGAAGATCAGGCACGGCGAGATCGCTCGATCGATCTCACACACCGGCATCGTCCAGTTCGACGGACATTCGATCTCCCTGGGCAGAGCCTGGGGAGACCGGACAACTAGTCCCCACTCGAACGGCCTGTTCGCTCTGGATGGGGCGATCCGGGATCACCAGTCTGGTGTGTGTTTCCGCGGGATCCCCCCCTTGACGCGGCCGTAAACCGTGCCTGATTTGTGACCTTTGTCTTTCATGAAGTTCGCGTGCGTGTTTCATTACGGTCCCTTCTAGGGGTGGAGATTCCATCTTGGTCAAGGGGAGGACACAATATGGCTATTCGAATGTTGTCCGGGAAGTCTGCTGCGCGAGCCACATTCGTTGGACTGGCCGCGGCGACACTGGCGGTCACAGGTGCAGGCGTGAGTTCGGCGCAGACCGAGACCGGCTGGGTCGGAGGGACGCCTCCCGTCGGCGGGGTCATCTACCTGCATGCTCGACCATCAGCAACGCGCCAACCCTCTCGGCATCGACAGCCATCTAACCGAGTTTCGGGCAGATGGTTCCCGACTTCAGGATGGGAGTCCAATCACGCCTGTTCAAGAGCGGTGTGCTCTGCAAAATCACTCCCTTGCAGTACAACCCGATCTCCACCTCGCGGCTCGAGAACCGAACGAGCGGTGACTGCGGTTCGGGTTCATACGACAGCCACGGATTCGTGCAGGCAGGAGATGGCGTGAACTGGTCGACCTACGTGACGTTCCCGACCAATCCGCTCGACTATGTGGCGCCGGCACCACTGGCGAGGGCGACCGCTCCGACTACAGCTCCTGCCGATCTGTCTGCTGGAACCAACGCGGACGGGTCCACCTACGGAACCGCCGCCGGCGTCAAGGAAGCGACGGACATTCCTGATCTTGTCGCGAGCTACGGATCGGACGGAACCTTCGGATATGTCAAGGCAACCGACCTGAACGAAGTCAAGAACAACAGCGGCAGCATCCCCCTTTACGACCGCGACGGCCGGACGGTCATCGGGGCCTTCGGACTGAACTAGAGGGGGCGAGAAGTACGTGGCTCGGCTTCCGGCGAACACCCCGGAGTCGAAGCGGAACGAGATCACGGCCGCGCGCGCATCCGCACAGACACGCGCGGCGGCACCGCCCTCATCCGATGATCGAAGTGGAGGGACGATCGTTCCGTTTGGTGGCAACAGTGGCACCGTCGACAGTGCTTGGGAGTGGTCGATCGACGACCATCGGCCTATCGTCAACTGCCCGGGCGACGGTGGGGAGTGCGTACAGATCGACTGGAACGACATCCATTTCGAGTACAACATCTTCTTCAACAGCGAAGTCACCCTCTCCGGAACCATGCAAGCGCGAGATTCGATCGGAACCTTTGGGGTGAAGAACTTCACTTGCCAGTTGAAGGCCGACAAGAACCTCGCGATTGATCCCGTTCGCGCGACGTTCACCAACTGTATCGGGGCGCCAAAGACAAAGAGTCTCTTGATCTACGACCAGACGAGGTCGCATACCTACACAAACGAATTGAACTGGATGAACATCAAGTTCGAATCGTATGACGCCACATATGGAATCTCCTTCGGCACAGTGGAGTACAAGAGTCCGAACTTCAAGAAGGAAAGTTCTGGAGCCCAGACGTTCAACTACTAGATAGGGGGCTCAAATGACCTCCGACCAGGAACAACGGCTGGCGATACTCGAGGCCGTGCAGTGGGCAGTTGATCACCCACTCGACCTCGTCCGCATCGCCACCGATTCCGATACAGAATCGGATGCGGTCTGGGCGATTATGCGACAGTCTGGGCTGACGGAGTGGCAGTCCGAGTTCTGTCTGTCGATGCCATTTCGGCGGCTCATGCGTAAGAATCGCGAGCAGTTGGCTGCCGAACTGCGTGAAATCAGAGAGTCGATGGGCCAGGACTGAGTGAAAGTGTCCCGTCGGAGTGGGTCGGTCACGATCATCGTGACCGACCCCCTCCGTTTTCCCTACTGGCGGGGCGAACGCTGAGCCGCCCTCCCGAGCTGATTTGTGCTCGCCCGCGGTGTTCTGCGGGATGATGGCGGCGGCTGCCCACCTATTCGTCAACGCCGAAGGACACCATCATGGCCCCGCACGAGCCGATCTGGCAGGAACTGCAAGACCTCCACGGTGCGAGCAGTGAGCTGTACGTTTCCGGTGTCATGGATCATCAGTACATCCGCCATGACCGGTCCCTGGACGAGGGCACGTGGACGTTCCAGCACGGCCCCGACAGCCGATGGCGGATCGAACGGTCCGGCCTGGTGCAGTACCTCCGGCACGGCGCCGCTGCACTCGCGCGGTTCGATGATGGGATGCGCTCGGTAGCGCCCGAGCAGACACGCCTGGTCGCGCTGCTGCCGATCAGCCCCCTCCGGTTCCTCGGCGGCCCCACGTCGATCCTGTTCGACCTCAATACCGATGCCGAACCGACCATCCTCGGCACTACCACCATCGCTGGACGGCGGGCGTGGCAAGTTCGCCTGACGGCGGGGGCCGGCGCAGACCCCACAGAGCTCGACTTCGACCAGGAGACCGGGATGCTGCTCGGTCTGAGAGGGCTCGGCGGCAAACTCGCCGCGACCATGAAGGACCTGCGAGTCGGTGAGCAGATCCTCGACGACGCGTTCACCTGGGGGCTACCCACGGCACCCTCACCGCTGATCGATCGCAGATCAGCGACGGAGATCCAACAGCTCCGAGAGATTCCGGTCGCCGTGCCGAGATACTGGCCCACCGGAATCGGACACATGCCGCAGGCTGGTGACCCCGACACCGGAGAACTCATTCTCAACCTCGAGGTCGACGGCGCACCCATCCTGGCGCGGTGGCCCCTGAACACCCATCTGACATTGCTCGATCAGCTGCTCGTGGCCGGTCACCGGCATCATGTCGGATGGTCCGACGCCACCTGGCACTGGCGCCTCTACACCCGGACCCCTCTCGAGCAGGACGAGGTCGATCGCATCCGAGACTCCATGCGACACCACTGACATGATCGGAGCCGGCAATGGCCCTAGCCGGGGCGGCGGGCCTTCTTCATCAGCTGGCAGCCCGGGTGCCACCCACCTCGGGAGCGAGGGGCACGGTCGAGGGCATCGGCCCCGCGCTGCCTTCTTCTATCGCCCGGCGGGGCTCTGTGAGATGTGTTCGCGCAGGCGGCGTAGAAATCTCTCGCGATGCCCGTGCAGAAGTTCCGCCTCGGCGGCATACACGGCCTCTTCATGCTGCTCGACCCTGCGCAGTTCGAGTGCGCGGGTCACGCGCGCCGGGGCGGTCTGCTCGTGTAGTCGGCAGGCGCGAGTCGCGGCTGACTCGTCATTTAGCAGGTCGGCGGCCGCGCGATCGCAGTCGATGAGGGCCTTCTCGTATCCCAGGCGCAGCGCCGACTCTTCGGGGAGCCGCACGACGGCGACGTCCTCGATCAGCTGGAGCGGTAGGCGTGCGAGCCGGTAGTTGAATCGGGCCATCGCCATCGGGAGGCCGAGCACGGTTCGATCGTATCGGTAGTGCGGCGGAGCCGGGCTGTGGGTGATTGCTGAACCCCGCCCCGTGTGGTGACCTGCGAGACGACGGGACCGTTCATTCATTGGCTCCGGGTCCGTCCGGTCCTGGCCATCTGCGCCCGTCGTGCACGCCGTGGGCATTTTCTGTGAGGGACGGTGCCGACTGTTGGCTCCTGGAGGGATCGCCTAAGCGGTGCGTTCCCACGCCGATGCGGCTGATGATGCGGCGGCCACGGCCGCTAGGAAGGTAACCGGCCAGACGATGGAAGGGCTGTCGGTGCTGGCCGAAGTCAGCGATGCCCAAATGGAACTGAGTCGGCGCGGGCGCGGTGCATTGTTGCGCCAGGACGCCTAGTAGCCGATCGACGGCAGCCACGCGCCCTTCGGCTCGTTGTAGAGCCCGATCGTCATCAGCGTCGACTGCTGGACGATCTTCAGACCAGCATCGAAGCACCAGGCCATGAGGCGGGTGTTGCGTGACGGCACGAGGAACCCGAGGCCGGTGAACTCGTCGGCGCTGGCGAGCAGCGCGATGACGTCGTCGTCGGCCTTGCCGACCGCGTGCCAGGTGTAGCCGATGCCCGTCGCATAGCCGGTGATCTGGCCGCCACGCTCGACCACGCGGGCGGTGCCGACATTGACCCAATGTTGCAGCTCGTCGTGGCGGTCGTGGCCGTGCACCTGCCGGCAGATCTCGTCGCAGGCGGCAATGTCGTCCGGTGTCGCCGGGCGCACGACTGCGCCGGGAATCGCGGACCCGCGTGGCGTTCCCTGGAAGACGGACAACAGCTCACGCACGGCGAAGCCGAGCTTGGCGTACAGGGAGAAGGACCGGTAGTTGTACGCCGTCTGTACCAGCCGCACGCCTGCGACGTCGCGCTCGCGCGATCGCTGAAGCAACGCATTCATCAACGCACGCCCCGCCCCCGCGTCCGACGCCGCCGGGTCGACGCAGACGGGTCCTATGCCGACGATCTTGCCGCGCTCGTCCTGTAAGGCGCTGCCGACGATGTGACCGTCGCGCTCGGCAACCAGACTGTAGATGCCGTCGGTGTCCAGCATCGCCTTGATCTGGAAGTCGGCGAATTCGGGCGTGCCCGCTTCGATCGGGAAGTTATGGCGCGTGGCGAGCGCCTCGAAGGCGTCGAACATGAGGCGCCCACACACCTGGGCATCGTCCGACGTCGCCTCGCGAATCTGCAGCTCGGTCATTCACCTATTGTCGCGCTTGCGCTGCCGACGGGTGTCCCAATGGGGGATCCTCATCCGGCGCTCATTCGGCGTTCCTCATTGACCTGGCAGGGGCGCGTTTCGTTAGTCCGGAAAAGGGCCTGGTGCCGTCATGGGCGAAGGATCCGAAGATCGGCTCGCGGATGATCAACGCCCGCTCCGAGACAATCACGGCGAAGCCGGCGTTCAAGGCCGCCGCAGCCCGCCGACGCTGTGTCCCGCCTGCCGAGGGCTACTTAGAGTGGCTCAAGGGCGAGGACGGGAAGAAGATCCCGTACTTCCTGAACGGCGACGGCCCGATCGCGATGGCCGGCCTCTACGAGCTGTGGCCGAACCCCGAACTCCCTGAGGACGATCCCGGCCGCTGGCTGTGGACCTGCACCGTCCTGACGCGGCCGGCCACCGACGCCGCCGGCCACCGACGCCGCCGGCCAGATCCGCGCGAACCGGCGAGCGGGCCGCGAGGCTGCCGCACCTGTTGCTCACCTACCGCGACGCGGACCGATATCCGGTGATCGCGCCGGTCGGGGTGGCCGGGGCGACGCCGATGGCGTCCGGCTGCGCGTGCCCACCTGGGTTCCGCCAGGCGGCCGCAGTGCCGGTCTGCTCGCGCATTCCTATCGAGCCCAGCTCGTCGGCCTCGAGGCCCGCCAGAACACGGGCTGGGTCGAGGTCACCGGTGCCGAGGCGCGCTACGCGCCGCACACCGAGTTCGGGTTCCGCGCACCCGCGAACAAGACGATCGTGTTGCTGGCCAACGGTTTCCTGGCCCGGCGCGGCCTGCCGAAGGCCCGTAAGCAGGGGCGGGTCCAGGCGCTGGGCTGATCCACCCGCGCTACGGGAATTACGCCGAGGACTCGTCGGTGTGGTCGGACTGGTCCCTGAGTTGCCGCCCAACTGGCGAGCAGTTCCAGCGCGTCCGCGGTCGGGGGTTCCCGCCGGCGCCGTGTAACGCGCGACGCGGGGCTGACTTCGAGAACGGGAACGGTGGCAACCACCGGTGCGCCCGTCACCAGGGCACCGTTCCCGCGTCGTCGAAGAATCCGCCGGTCGGGCCGTCGTCGGGCAGGGTCGCGAGGCGAATCGCGACGGCCGCACCCTGTTGCGGTGTACGGACGCCGCGAAAACCATTGAGGTCGGTGGCAGTGAAACCCGGACAGCCGGAGTTGATCAAAATGTTGGTGTCACCCAGTTCCTTGACGTACTGGATGGTGAGGGCATTGAGGAAGGTCTTCGAGGCCAAGTAGGCGGCGGGAACCGGGCCCATGTCGATGCCAGGTGTGGTTTGCAGGGCGAGCGAGCCGACGCTGCTGGACATGTTGACGATTCGCGGTGACGCCGAGGCGCACAGCATCGGTAGCATCGCGTTGGTCACCCGGATTACCCCGATCACGTTGGTTTCCACGACGATTCGCACGGTCGTGGGATCGACCGTGGTCGGTGTCTGCGGCACACCGCCGGTGATCGCGGCATTGTTGACCAGAACATCGAGCCCTCCGGCATGGTCGGCGATCAATTCGGCCGCCGCGGCCACACTTGCGTCGTCGGTCACGTCGAGCGGCACACCGAACGCATCGGTCCCAGCCGCGCGCAGCTTCTCCACCGCGGTGTCGCGGCGTTGCCGATCACGCGCGCCAACACCGATTCGCCAGCCGAGCGCGCCCAGGCCAGCGGCGATCTCGTATCCGATTCCCTTGTTCGCGCCGGTCACCAGCGCAATCGTCTGTTCACTCACACCGCCGATCCTGCCGCGATTCCGGGGGCAGCGTCCAAGACCGATCGGGTGGGCGGCGATACCGCACGGGTATTGGTCGTGGTCATCGCCGGATACCATGGCCTGGTGGAGACGCGGGAGATGCGATACTTCGTCGCCGTCGCCGAGGAGTTGCACTTCGGACGGGCGGCACAGCGGCTCTCGATCGCGCAACCACCACTATCGCGAGCCATCCAGCAGCTCGAACGGCGGCTCGGAGTCGTCCTGCTGCACCGCACCGCTCGCGCAATCACTTTGACCAAGGCCGGGTCGGTGCTTCTGCAGGAGGCCCGGCCGGCCCTCGAAGCGGTCGAAGCCGCCGAGCGCCGCACCCGCCGCGCCGCCACCGACCGGGCCGGCGTGGTGCTGGCCGCCAAGGCAGGAGCGTCCAGAGAACTGTTGTCGAAGCTGTTGGACGCCTACGCCGCCGACCCCTCCGCTGTCGCAGTCGAGGTGATGCTCTGCGGGCCCGGCGAACCTGAAGGCCTGCTACGCAACGGGCGTGCCGACGTTGCTCTGCTCCAGCCGCCCTACGACACGACGGCCGGATTCGACACCGAGGACCTGCACACCGAACACCAGGTCGTGGTCCTACCCGCGGGGCACCCCCTCGCCATCCGACCCCACATGTCGATGGCCGAGGTCAACGCCCTGACGGACCTGCCCCTGCCACGCTGGCCTCGACGGGATGGGAGTTATCCCGAGGGCCCCGGCCCGAAGGTTCGCGACCATACCCAATTGACCCAGCTGATCACGCTCGGCCGGGCCTGCGCGCTCATGCCCGAATCGCTCCGAGCACAGCTACGCGGCGAGCACGCCATCGTGCCCGTGCCGGACGCCCCGTCCGTCACGACCGTCATCGCCTGGCCACCACACAGCAGATCCCAAGCCGTCGCCGACCTTGTGCGTACGGCGATACACCTCTAGCCGATAACATCAGCAACAGGCCCTAGTTCGAGACCGGCTCCCGGTTCAGCTTGCCCGCGAGGCGCCCCAGGTAGGCCACCACCTCGGCCTCGGACTTGTCGGGCACGCCGAACACGACCTCGGTCACGCCGAGGTCCTCCCAGCGGGCGAGCTTGTCGGGGTCGGGCTTGCCTGCCAGCACCACGACCCGGGGCGCACCCTCGCGGCCTGCCTCCTGCCAGATGCGGCGCAGCAACAGCACATTGTCGTCGATGTCCTGCTCGATCGGGGTGGTCATCCAGCCGTCGGCGGACCGGGCGATCCACTTGAAGTTCTTCTCGTTGCCCGCCGCGCCCACGATCACCGGAACACGAGGCTGCTGAATGGTTTTCGGCCACGCCCAGCTCGGTCCGAATTTGACGAACTCGCCGTCGTACTCTGCCTCCTGCTGCGACCACAGCGCCTGCATGGCCTCGAGGTACTCGCGCAGCATGGTCCGGCGCCGCCCCGGCGGCACACCGTGGTCGGTCAGCTCGTCGAGGTTCCAGCCGTACCCGACGCCGAGCACCACCCGGCCGCCGGAGAGGTGGTCGAGCGACGCGATGGTCTTCGCCAGGGTGATGGGATCGTGCTCGACCGGGAGCGCAACCGCGGTACCGAGTGCGATGCGTTCGGTCACCGAGGCCGCGGTCGCCAACGCCACCCAGGGGTCGAGGGTGCGCATGTAGCGGTCATCGGGCAGCGTCTCGTCACCGGTCTGTGGGTGCGCGGCGTCCCGCCGGGCCGGGATGTGGGTGTGCTCGGGGACGTAAAAGGAATCGAACCCGGCCCCCTCCGCGGCGACGGCAGCGGCCGCGGGGGTGATCCCGCGGTCACTCGTGAACAGCGTGATTCCAAATTTCACCAGGGTCTCCTTGCGCCGTCTGCGAGCCTCGAATCACGACCGAGACTATTAGCTGGACATCTGTTTGGCAAGGTGTCCAGACCGATCGGTCTCCATGCGAATCTAGAACTCGTTCACATGCTCAACCAGGGGTGGTACCAGCTATTATTGCCCGCCATCGGTCGGCTTCATGACACAGGTTCGTATAGCAAAGGGCGTGACGGCCGGCGGTATCACCACCGGGCGTCACGCCCTCGACCTCGGAGTCAGCGCCTAGGGGACGACGATCGTGCCGCGCCCCTGGACATGCGGGAAGTTCGTGTCGATCTGGACTTCGATCCGCCCGACCCCGGTGTCCGCGGTCATCGGCACCCACGGGCCGTCCGTCGGCGAGAGCGGCGTGTTGTCGCCGAGCGGCACCGGTGGCCCCGGGAAAACTCCGCTCGCGCCGGTGTCCAGGTTCTTCCAGCGCAGGGTGGCTTCGACGCCGCAGTAGGGGGCCTGGAACAGGCCCGGAACGAAGGTGAACTCCGGTCGCACCCAGATCGTCGGGTTCTGCCCGAAGAAGAGGGCGTTTGGGTCGTAGTGCGCGTCCACTGTCCCGACGCACCCGATCGCCCCGCCGCCGAGCGTGTACGTCGGCGAGATCCCCACCGGGTCGGACGACGACCCGGTCGACGCCGTGGCGGTGCCGCCCGTCAGCGACGCCGCCACCGCGACCGACACCACAACTGCCCGAATCGTTCTCATCGTCCCTACCCCCCAGCCGACGCTACGGCGTCATCTCGTAGGCGCCATCGTAGGCCCGCACCTGCTCCCACACCCGACCGAACCGATCCTCGTCCACCACCGGCTTGCGGATCGCACCGAGCGCCCACTCCTGCTGAGCAGGCGTCGACGACGGCTTCCCGTGCAGGGCAACGGCATACCCGGAGAAATCTCGGACCTGGAAGTCGAATATCTGGTCGACCAGGTCCCGGTCGAGCCCGGTCATCTCGGCCTGCTCGAGGATCAGCTGCCCGTAGACGACGAGCGAGAACAGGTGCCCGACGTTGAGCAGGAAGTCCAGGTCCTTCTGCTGCGCGGCATCGGGAGCCGCGGTGGTGAGCAGCTTCTTGAGCTCCAGCGCCTGTTCGTAGAACCGCACCACGTTCGGGATGTCCTGGAACCGCTCGTAGACCTTCGTCCAGTCGTGGAACTGCACCTTGGCCGCGCCGCGGGTGGGACCCTGGTTCCAGAAGAACTCGTCGTCGGCCGCGTCCGTGCGGGTGCAGATCTCGGGGAAGCTCGCCGGGTTGAACATGTAGTTCGGCATGAACTTCAGGATCAGCCCGACGTTGACGTGAACCGTGCCCTCCAGCTTGGGCAGGCAGCCGATGACCTCCACGGCCTCACGGAAGTAGGTGTTCTTCTCGTACCCCTTGGCCGCGACCACGTCGTGCAGCAGCGCGATCACGCGCTCGCCCTCGGAGGTGACCTTGGCCTTGGTCATCGGGTTGAACAACAGGTACCGACGGTCCTCGAGGCTCGCGCTGCGGAAGTAGTCGACGGCCCTGGCGCTGAACTGCTTCATCGCGACCATCCGGGCGTAGGCGTCGACGAACGCCGCCCGCACGTGGGTGAACTCGGTGACCGGGTTGCCGTAGAGGATCCGGTTCTGCGCGTGGGTGATCGCCTCGTAGAAGGCGTGCTCGGTGATGCCGATCGAGCCGGTGCACAGGTTGAACTTGCCGACGTTGACGGTGTTGAGCGCCGCCTCGAACGCCTGGACACCGGTGTGCAGGATGTCCTCCTCCCGCACCGGGTAGTCCTCGAGCCGGAAGGTACTCACGTACATCTGGCCGTGGATGACGTTGTCGATGAGCTTGTAGTTCGGATGCTGGCTGTCCGCGACGAAGAAGACGTACCCGTCGGACCCTTCGACGTCGGTCCTGCGACCGAACACCGACACCATGCCGGCGACATTGCCGTTGCCGATGTAGTACTTCTCGCCCGTCGCCCGGAAGGCGACGTCGCCGTCGTCCGATTGCGGGGCGAGCAGCATGTCGGTGGAGTACACGTCGGCGCCGTGCTCGCGCTCCGAGAGACCGAACGCCATCACGCCGCCCTCCGCCAGCTCGCGGGCGGCCCGCTGCTTCGCGGCGGTGTTGTCGCTCATCCAGATCGGCCCGAGGCCGAGGATGGTGACCTGCCAGGCGTACCAGTAGGCCAGTCCGTAGAACCCGAAGATCTCGCTGAGGGCGGCGTTGCGGGCCGCGTCCCAGCGACGGTTCGGGTCGCCGTCACCGAACTCCGCCGGGGTCTGGAAGGTGGCGAAGAGCTTCTCGCTCTTCACGAACTCCAGGAAGTCCGACACCCAGGTCGCGTCCAGGTCGTCCTGGAGCAGTTGCTTCTTGCCACGGTTCTCGAACCACTCGACGGTCGCACGCAGCAGCCGCCGGGTTTCCTCGTCGAACTCGGCGAAGTCGCTGGTGGTCGGGTTGAACAGTTGTCCGTTCGCGGACATGGGTTGCCCCTCTCTCGCAGATCAGCTCGCGTCTGAGATGAACCTACCAGCGAGTAGCTATTCCACCCCCTTGTGTCGCAGGTCACTTCGCTGCTACGTTCTGGAACAGAGACACAGTTTTGTTTCATCGTCCAAGAGCCGACAGGAACCCACGATGCCGCTCGACTTCGATTCCGCCATTCGCGAGGCCGTCCCCATGCCGGTCGACGACGAGATCGCCTCGACCTCACCTCGGCTCGGCCCCGATTCCCTGATCTGGAAGTACTACGGTGACGTCCGCGGACTGCTGGGCTTCCAGCGGATCGCCGGGACCGAGAACTGCATCGAACAACTCGGCAAGGCGGTCGAGGACCACTCTGTGATCTTCTCGGACACCCTCGGCCGGGCACGGCGCAGCGGACCCCCGATCATGAAGACCGTCTACAGCGAGGACCCGCACCGCTGGGGCCGCACCGTCCGCGACTTCCACAAGCCGATCAAGGGCACCGTCGCCGATGGATCGCGCTATCACGCGCTCAACCCGGAGCTCTTCTACTGGGCGCACGCCACCTTCGTCGACCAGGTCCTCTACGTCACCGACACCTTCGTCCGGCGCCTGTCCCACGAGGAGAAGGTCCAGATCTTCGAGGAGGGCAAGACCTGGTACCGCCTCTACGGGGTGAGCGATCGCAGTCAACCGCAGACCTACGAGGAGTTCCTCGAGTACTGGGAGCAGATGCTCGACCGGTTCGTCCCGACCCGCACCATCGTGTACGCCACCGGGTACATCAGGAAGGGCGTGCCCGGCCCCCGACGGATCCCGGCACCGGTGTGGCGACTCCTGTCGGCCCCCCTGAACGGCTTCATCCGCACCGTCGTCGTCGGCACGCTGCCCCCACAGATGCGGGAGGTCTGCGACCTCGACTGGGATGCCAAGAAGGAGAAGCGGTTCCAGCGGTTCGCTGCCTTCTCCCGCCGGATCAACCCGCTCGTCAACCGGCTGCCCCTGCGCGCGCTGTACCTGTCATGGGCCTACGACGCCTGGCGCCGGGTCGGCATCGACCCTCGCCCCCTGATGAACGTTCCCACCGCCCCCACCGCCCGCTAGGAGTTCCCCGTGCGCACCAAAGTGCTGGCAGCACCACCCGCAGGCAGCGGCCTCCGACCGATCTACGGCACCGGCGACCCTGGCGTGATCGAACTCCTCCGCTTCTTCCGCAATCCGATCGAGCTGGTGGCCCAGCGCCGCGCGGCCTTCGGGGACATCACCTACATCAAGGCGTTCGGCCTCGAGTTCGCCATCCCCCTCACCGCGGACGGCACCGAGTCGGTGGCCATGAACCGGCAGAAGGCGCTGGCCGCCGAACCCGCGTGGGGCTTCCTCATCGGTCCGTTCTTCCGCCGCGGCATCCTGCTGATGGACTTCGAGGAGCACCGCCACCATCGACTGATCCTGCAGCAGGCCTTCAACAACAAACGCCTGCGCGGGTACCTGGACGAAATGCAGCCGATGCTGCGCAAGGGGGTCGAGCGACTCCCGACCGGCAAGAACGTGGTCGTCCTGGACGAGCTCAAGGCGCTCACCCTGGACCTGGCCCTGGAGATCTTCCTCGGGATGGACCTGCCGCGCGCCGAGGCCGATCGGATCAACAAGGCCTTCATCGACTGCGTGAACGCCGGGATGTCGATCATCCGCAAGGACATTCCGGGAACCAAGTGGGCTAGGGGCCTGGCCGGGCGACGCGTGCTCGAGGAGTTCTTCCATAGACACCTGCCGGCCAAACGCGCATCCGGCGAGACGCCCGATCTGTTCTCGGTGCTCTGCCATGCGCGGTCCGAGGAGGGGCACACCTTCACCGACGAGGACGTCGTCAACCACATGATCTTCGTGCTGATGGCCGCGCACGACACCTCGACGATCACCCTCACCACCATGGCCTACTACCTGGCCAAGCATCCCGAGTGGCAGGACCGTGCGCGGGCGCAGTCCCGTTCGCTGCCCCGCGAGATCAACTACGACAACCTCGACGAGTTCACGGTGCTCGACGCCGTGATGAAGGAGTCGCTGCGACTGAACTCCCCGGTGCCGGGGCTGGCTCGACGAGCGTTGGAGGACACCGAGATCAACGGGCACTTCGTCCCGAAGGGCACCTACGTCAGCGCGGTGGGCATGGTCAACCACCACAACCCGGACCTGTGGACGCATCCCGAGCACTTCGACCCGGATCGATTCTCCCCCGAGCGCGCCGAGGACAAGTCACACCGCTACGCCTGGATGCCGTTCGGGGGCGGCGTGCACAAGTGCATCGGCCTGTACTTCGCCCAGATGGAGATCAAGACGATCATGCACAACCTGCTCCTCGAGTACGAGTGGACGGTACCCGCCGACTACACCTGGAAACTCGACAATTCCACGCTGCCGGTCCCGAAGGACCACCTGCCCGTCACGCTGCGGGCGCTGTGACCGCGGATATGCTGGCACACGATGAACACGCGTCCCGCCCCCGTCGCGCCGACCGCACCTCCCGCGGAGCAGGCGATGCTCGACGCCGCCCGGGACGAGTTCGAGCGCTACGGGATCCGTCGGACCAACATGGACGACGTGGCCAAGCGTGCCGGGATCAGCCGCAGCACCCTCTACCGGAAGTTCCCGAACAAGGACGCCCTGGTCGAGGTGCTGGTGTTGCGCGAAGCGGGGCTGTTCTTCGATCAGCTCGACGCCCTGGCCCGGGATCTGGACCCGGTACGGGCCGTGGTCGAGTGCTTTGCACGGGGCATCGCTCTGACGCGGGAGATTCCGCTACTCGGCCGGATTCTCGAGAGCGAACCGGAGATGCTGGTCGAGGTGACCACCCGCACCGAGGGCGCACCGATCGCGGTCGCGGCCGCCCGGGTGGCCGCCGCGCTGCGACACAGTGGGGCGACCATGCCCGAGGACGACCTGCTCTCGGTCTCCGAGATCCTCATCCGGATCTCGATGTCGCTGCTGCTGCACCCGCACGGCCGACTCGACACCACCGATCCCGATGCGGTGCGTCACTACGCCGAGAGGTACCTCGCCCGACTGGTGTGGTGACACCATGACGGCGTCGGTCGAGGCGCTGTTGCGCCAGCTGCCGCCGTCCACCGAGTTCGCCTCGGCCACGGCCCCTTTCACCGGCGAGCCCCTCCCCGACGTTCCCCAGACCGGAACCGAGTCGGTGGCCGCAGCGGCGCTCGCCTGCCGCGCCGCGCAGCCCGCGTGGGCGGCCAGGCCGGTGCGCGATCGGCAGCGGGTGCTGGCGCGGTTCGCACGGCTGCTGGTCGACGACCACGACCGGCTGTGCGACCTCATGCAGTGGGAGACCGGCAAGGCCCGCGTGCACGCCGCCGTCGAGGTGCAGGGCGTCGTCTCCGTGGCCCGGCACTACGCGGCCCGCGGCGGCGCATACCTGGGCGAGCGGCGCGCGCTCGGCGCGGTGCCCGGCCTCGTCTCGACCCGCGTTGGGTACCGCCCGAAGGGGCTCGTCGGGGTGATCGCCCCGTGGAACTACCCGCTGTTCCTGGCCGTCGGCGACGTGGTCCCGGCGTTGCTCGCCGGGAACGCGGTCCTCAGCAAGGCCGACTCGCAGGCCCCGCTCACGCTGCTGCACGCGCGGCACCTGGCGGTGCGGGCGGGGGTGCCCGAGGCCGCGTGGCAGGTGATCGCCGGACCGGGGAGCCGGATCGGGCCCGCCCTGATCGACGAGGTGGACCACCTGAGCTTCACCGGCTCGACCGCGACGGGGCGCGAGATCGCGCGTCGCTGCGCAGACCGCCTGATCGGGGCCTCGCTCGAGCTCGGCGGCAAGAACCCGCTGATCGTCTGCGCGGACGCCGACCTCCGCGCCGCCGCCCGCGGCGCCGTGCAGGCCGCCTTCTCCAATGCCGGGCAGATGTGCATCGGCATCGAGCGAATCTACGTCCACGAGAAGGTGTTCGACAGCTTCCGCGACGAGCTCGTCAGACGGACCGCGCGACTGCGGCTGGGAGCCGGACACGGCTACGACGTGGACATGGGTTCGCTCACCTCGCAAGGGCAACTGGACCTCACCCTTCACCATGTGGCGGACGCCTTGGCCAAGGGCGCGAGCGTCGCAACCGGCGGCAGGCCCCGGCCCGACCTCGGTCCGTTCTTCCACGAGCCCACCGTGCTGACCGGTGTCACCACCGAGATGGCCGTCTACGCCGAGGAGACCTTCGGTCCGGTGGTCGCCCTGTACCGGGTGACCTCGGATGCCGAAGCGATCCGCCTCGCGAACGAGGGAGAGTACGGCCTGAGCGCCAGCGTCTGGACCCGGGACCTGCGGCGTGGCCGCCGGATCGCGGCGCAGGTGGTCGCGGGGGCAGTGAACGTCAACGACGGCTACCTGTCCGCGATCGCCTCGCTCGGCGCGCCCATGGGCGGGATGCGCAGCAGCGGCACCGGGCGGCGGCACGGCCGGGAGGGCGTCGTCCGCTACACCGAACCGCAGACGGTCACCACCCAGCGCATCGCCACGGCCTACCCCGACCGATTCCGCGGACCCCTGCTCCGCGCGATGAACGCGGGCACCCGTGCGCTGCTCGCCATTCGACACCGATCATGAGGAGAACGATGCGAATCCTCGACGAGGCGCTCGCCGCAGGCACGCTCTGGCGGGCAGGGGCAGTGCCGCGCAACCCATGGGCCCTGGCCTCGGGTGCCCGCGCGGTCGCCCGGCTCGGGCCGTTCGGCGGTCTTCCCGCCTTCGGGGCTTCGGCCTTCCCCGACCGGGTCGCCCTCGTGGACGACCGGGGCCAGCTGACGTTCGCCGAGTTCGCGGGGCGCACCCACCGGCTGGCACACGCGCTCACGTCCCGGCTGGCCTCGCCGCGGCCGGGGATCGGCATCCTCTGCCGCAACCACGCCGATGCCGTCGTCGCCCTCTGCGCGGCGTCGGCCGCGGGCGCCCGGGTGGTGCTGCTCAATTCGGATTTCGGCCCGCGCCAGGTGGCCCAGGTGGCCGCCCGCGAGCGACTCGATGCGCTCGTCTACGACGAGGAATTCAGCACCGCGGCATCGGGTTTCGACGGCCCCCGGTGGTGCGCCTGGACCGAGGACGCCCGGGCGGAGAGCTGCATGGCCGCCCTGATGACCGGCGAGTCCGCCGCGCTGCCGGCCCGGCCGGCTCGATCCCCGGCGTTGGTCGTGCTCACCAGCGGCACCAGCGGGCTGCCCAAGGGCGCCCCGCGCTCGCAGGCACCGTCGCTGCTGGTCCCCGCCGGGCTGCTCTCGAAGATCCCGCTGCGCGGCGGCGAGCGCGTGCTGCTGTCCGCACCGGTCTTCCACGGCTGGGGCCTGATCGTCGCGACACTGACCCTGACCCTTGGCTCGATGCTGGTGCTGCATCGAAGGTTCGACGCCGCGCGGGTGCTGACGGACCTGCAGCGGCACCGCTGCTCCACCCTGGTGGCGGTCCCGACCATGCTGCGTCGGCTGGTGGCGCTCGGTGACGCGATTCCCGCGGCCGACCTGTCCGCGCTGCGGATCGTCGCGAGCGGCGGCGCCCGGCTCGACGGCGCCCTGGTCGCCCAGGCCACCGCGGCGCTCGGCCCGGTGCTGCACAACCTCTACGGTTCCACCGAGGCCTCGTACATCAGCATCGCGACACCGGAGGACCTGGCCGTGGCCCCGGACTGCGCGGGACTCCCGCCCCGTGGCACCGTCGTCCGCATCGCCGACGCGGACGGCACGAGCGCAGCGGTCGGTGCGGAGGGCCGGATCCTCGTGCGCACGCCGGGCCAGATCGACGCGTACACCGACGGCACCAGGAAGAGCGATCCCGACGGGTTCCTCGACACCGGCGACCGCGGCCACCTGGACGCCGCCGGACGCCTGTACGTGGCCGGCCGCTCCGACGCCATGATCGTCTCCGGTGGCGAGAACGTCTTCCCGGAGGAGCTCGAGATGGCGTTGCTCGCGCATCCTGACGTGGCGGACGCCGCCGTCACCCCGGTACCGGACGCCGAGTTCGGGCATCGGCTGCGCGCGTATCTCGTCCGGGCCGACGCCCCCGCCGGTCGGGACACGCTCGACGAGCAGGCGGTCCGCCGATACCTCGCCGCGGAACTGCCCCGGTCGCGGATGCCGCGCGAGATCGTGTTCGTCGACCGCCTCTCGCGCGGGTCGACGGGCAAGCTCACCCACCACACACTCGACGAACTGCAGGAGGAGCACAGATGAGGGGCATCGATCTGACCGGCCGGGTTGTGGTCGTCACCGGCGGGGCCCGCGGCATCGGCCGCGCCACCGCGACCGCGCTGCGCGCCGCCGGGGCCCTGGTCGCGATCGGCGACATCGACGAGGCCGAGGTGATCCGCACGGCCGGGCAACTCGGCGTGCTCGGCGCCGTGCTGGACGTGGCCGATCCCCAGTCGGTGACATCGTTTCTCGCCCAGGTGGAATCGGGACTGGGTCGGCCGTGGGGATGGGTGAACAACGCAGGCATCATGCCGCTCGGCACGCTGCTCGATCAGGACGACGCCATCGTGGACACGGCGGTGGACGTCAACCTGCGCGGTGTCCTGCACGGCACCCGCGCCGCCGGACGGGCGATGGCCTCTTCCGGTGGCGGACGGATCGTCAACATCGCCTCGATCGCCGGCTGCATACCCGTCCCCGGCATGGCCGTCTACAACGCGACCAAGGCCGCGGTGCTCTGCTTCGGCGACGCCGCAGACGCCGAACTGTCCGCCGCCGGGGTGCGGGTGTCGACGGTGCTGCCGTCGTTCACGAACACCGCGCTGCTGGACGGCACCCACCCCGGCCGACTGCTCACCCCGATCCCGCCGGAGACGGTCGCCGACGCGGTCGTCGCGACGCTGCGGTCCGGCAGGCGCCGGGCGGTCGTCCCTCGCCGGCTGTCCGGTGCCCTGCTGTGGCCGCTCTTCCCGCGTCCGCTCGCCCGCCTGCTGCGGCGCGCGACCGGGCTCGACCGGGTGTTCCTGGACACCGACTCCGGTCGCGCCGCCTACGACGCACGAATCCGCGGCGGGTCCACGTAGATCGGGACGCCGCCGCGGTGTGTGAGAGCATCCAGTACCGCATCACCACTCGAGCCGAGGGACCGCTTCCGGATGTTCACCGCCGTCGCACTGCTGGCCGTTGGCGCGGCCGGATACTTCGGCTACCGGCGACTGCGCCGCGATCCCGCGCTGCGCGCGGACCTGTGGGCCCGGGTCCGGACGTATGCACTGGCGGCCGGGCTGTTGGCGCTGGCGGCGGTTGCCGTGCGCAACGGACCGACGGGTGAGACAGCACTGGTCCTCGCCTGCGCCGCCGTGCTCGTCGTCCCGCTCGCCACCCGCGCGACCGCGCAGGACCGGGCCGCGGCCCGCGAGTCCCTGCGCCGCTCCCAACTGGGTCTCGAACCGCGCAGGCCGCTGGTCAACGTCCCCGCGCTGCAGGCCCGCTGGGTGGCCGCAGGCGCCCTCGCCTACTTCTGCATCGGGGGCTTCCGCGGCTTCGTCGCGCTCAACGCCGTCTTCTCACAGCACGCACCGGACGCCGGCTGGGTGCTGTCGGCGGTCGTCGCGGCCACCGCGGTGGCCGCGGTCGCCCACGTGAGCGTGCAGCGGCGCCGGGTGGCGGCGGAGGATGCCCGCCTGAACGCACTGGACCGGGCCGTCAGCTGACGGCCCGGTCCGGTACTGCTTGTTTCGTGCGTCAGCCGCGGACGGCGGCGAGCACCTCGTCGAGCGCGGACCCGGCGGGCACCTCACGGGACTCCCCGGTGAAGCGGTCCCGCAGTTCCACGTTGCCCTCGGCGAACCCACGGCCGACGACGACCACCAGCGGCACACCGAGCAGCTCGGAGTCCTTGAACTTCACGCCGGGCGAGGCCTTGCGGTCGTCGAGGATCACCGACAGTCCGGCGCGGTCCAGCTCCGCGGCGAGCGCCTCGGCGCCCTCGCGGGCCGCATCGTCCTTGTTCGCGATCACCAGGTGCACGTTCGCGGGCGACACCTCGGCCGGCCAGCGCAGGCCCTTGTCGTCGTGCTGCTGCTCGGCCATCACCGCGACCAGCCGCGAGACGCCGATGCCGTAGGAGCCCATCGTCGGACGGACCGGCTTGCCGTTCTCGCCGAGCACGTCGACGCCGAACGCGTCGGTGTACTTGCGGCCGAGCTGGAACACGTGGCCCACCTCGATGCCGCGGGCGGCGACCAGCGGCCCGGCACCGTCGGGCGAGGGATCGCCGTCGCGCACCTCGGCGGCTTCGATGGTGCCGTCCGGGGTGAAGTCGCGGCCGGCGACGAGGCCCACGACGTGCTTGCCCTCCTCGTCGGCGCCGGTGATCCAGCTGGTGCCGTCGACGACCCTGGGATCGACGAGGTAACGGACGCCGTTGGCCTGCAGCGCCTTCGGGCCGATATAGCCCTTGACCAGGAACGGGTTGTTCTTGAAGTCGGTCTCGGTGATCAGCACGTATTCGGCCGGCTCCAGCGAGGCCTCGAGGCGCTTCTCGTCGACCTCACGGTCGCCCGGGATGCCGATGGCGAGCAGTTCCCACTCACCGCCGGGCACGCGGGTCTTGACCATGATGTTCTTCAGCGTGTCCGCGGCGGTGACCGCTTTTCCGAGGTCGGCGCCGTTGGCCCAGTCGACCAAAGACTCGATGGTCGGGGTGTCCGGGGTGTCGTACACCTTGGCCTCGGGCTGCCCGTCGAACGGGATCGCCGCGGGAGCGAGGGTCTTGACGGCCTCGACGTTGGCGGCGTAACCGGACTCGATGCACCGGACGTAGGTGTCCTCACCGATCGGGCTCTCGGCCAGGAACTCCTCCGAGGCGCTGCCGCCCATCGCGCCCGACGTCGCGGAGACGATGACGTACTTGACGCCGAGCCGCTGCAGGATGCGCTCGTAGGCGTCGCGGTGCGCCTGGTAGGACGCCTCCAGGCCCTCGTCGGTGAGATCGAAGGAGTAGGAGTCCTTCATCACGAACTCGCGGCCGCGCAGGATGCCCGCACGCGGACGCTCCTCGTCGCGGTACTTGGTCTGCACCTGGTACAGGGTGACCGGGAAGTCCTTGTACGAGTTGTACTCGCCCTTCACGGTGAGCGCGAACAGCTCCTCGTGGGTGGGGCCGAGCATGTAGTCGTTGCCCTTGCGGTCCTTGAGCCGGAACAGGCTGGCGCCGTACTCGGTCCAGCGGTTCGACGTCTCGTAGGGCTCGCGCGGGAGCAGGGCGGGCAGCAGGATCTCCTGCGCGCCAATGGCATCCATCTCCTCGCGGACGACCCGCTCGACCTCGCGCATCACTCGGAGGCCCAGCGGCAGCCAGGAGTAGACGCCCGGCGCGATGCGCCGCACGTAGCCGGCGCGGACGAGCAGCTTGTGGCTGGCGACCTCGGCGTCGGACGGGTCGTCGCGGAGCGTGCGAAGGAACAGCTGAGACAGGCGGGTGATCACGGGGTATCAGGATAGTCGGAACGCCACGGCGGCGGTGCCGCCCGGTCCCTCAGTGCGCGGCCCGCCCGGTACCGTTACCGCTCGTGCTGGTGCTGCTTCCCCCCTCCGAGACCAAGTCCGACGGCGGCAAGGGCGTCCCCCTCGACCTGGGCGAGCTGTCGCTGCCCAAGCTCACCGCGACCCGCGAGGTGCTGGTGAACGCGCTCGTCGAGCTGGCCGCCGACGCCGAGGCGTCGAGCCTCGCGCTGGGGCTGAGCTCCGGGCAGTCCGACGAGATCGCCCGCAACGCGGCGCTCTGGACCTCGCCGACGCGACCGGCCCTGGAGCGCTACACGGGGGTGCTGTTCGACGCCCTCGACGCGAAGTCGTTCACCCGCGCGCAGAAGGCGAAGGCGCTGACCCGCCTCGCGGTCGGCTCCGCACTGTTCGGCGTGGTCCGCGCGGGCGATCCGATCCCGGCCTACCGGCTCTCCGGCGGCTCGAAGCTGCCCGGGATGGGCACCCTGCAGTCGGTGTGGAAGCCCGAGCTGACCTCGGCTCTCGAGGCGGAGGCCAACGGCCTGGTGGTGGACCTGCGCTCGGGCACCTACCAGCAGCTCGGCCCGGTGCCGGGTGCTGTGATCGCCACAGTGCTCACCGAGAAGCCGGACGGCAGCCGCTCGGTGGTCAGCCACTTCAACAAGCACCACAAGGGCCTGCTCGCCCGCGCGCTGGTGGTCTCCCGTGCGGAGCCGTCCGACGTCAAGGGCGTCGCCAAGGTCGCGGCCAAGGCCGGGCTGCGAGTCGAGATCGCCTCCCAGCGGGAACTGATCATCCTGACGTAGGCACCTCCGGCGCCCGTGCGCGTGTTTCACCCCGATGGGGGTACACATCGCTCACAGGTGCGGAAGGCGGCTCACAGCCGGGGATCGACCGCCTCCGACTCCAGGGCGAGCACGGCGAACACCGCCTGGTGGATCCGCCACAGCGGATCGGCCCTGACCAGTCGGTCGACCGCCTCCATGCCCAGCGCGTACTCGCGCAGCGCCATCGACTGCTTGTGCCCCAGGTTTCGGTTGCGCAGCCGCTCCAGGTTCTCCTTCTCGGTGTAGTGCGGACCGTAGATCAGTCGCAGGTATTCGCGGCCACGCACCTTGATGCCGGGCTGAACGCGACGAGCGCCTGCCTGCGCCCCGTTGGCGAGCGGTTTGACCACCATGCCCTCGCCGCCTGCGCCGGTCAGCTCGTCCCACCAGGCGATGCCCGCGGCCTCCGACTCCGGCGAGCCGGTGTCGACGACGACGCGCCGGGTCGTGGTGAACAGGGTCGGTGCCGCCGCCACGAGCCGGTCCGCGATCGCCAGGTGCCAGCCGTGATCGCGATCGCTGTGACCGGCGCCCTCGGTGGCCAAGACCTGGAACGGCGCCACCCGCACGCCGTCCAGGCCGTCGGTCGGCCAGACGTATCGCCGGTAGGCCTCGGTGTAGCGCGCGACGTCGGCCGCCCTGCTGTTCACCCGCTCGAGGAGATCCCCGACGTCGAGTCCGCGCTCCGCCGAGGCCTCGAGCACCGATCTACGGCCCGCCAGGTCGGCGCGCGCGGCCGCACCCACCGCGGCGTACTGCGACCGGAGCAGCCCCTCGGACTTCGCTGACCACGGCAGCAGCTCCGCGTCCAGGAGCATCCAGTCGGTGCCGAGCTCCTCCCACAGCCCGGCGTCCCCGACGGCCTCCGCGACGAGGGTCACCAGGCGCTCGGTCTGTTCCTCGTCGAACATGCGCCGACCGGTTCGGGTGTGCACCATCCCGGACAGGCCGTCCGTGACGCCGAATCGCGCGGCCACCACCGAGGCATCGCGGCACACCATCACGATCGCCCGCGAACCCATGTGCTTCTCCTCGCAGATCACCTCGCTCACCCCCGCTTTTCGGTACTCGGCGAAGGCTTCGGCTGGATGCTCGAGGAGACCGGGTCGCGACGAGGTCGCGCACGGCGCCATCGTCGGCGGCAGGTAGTGCAGCCACTGCGGCGCCACCGCCCATCGGCTCATCACCTCGAGCGCACCCGCCGCGTTCTCGGGCCGAATCGTGATCCGTCCGCGCAGCGCGGTATCCACTCCCCCGACCCGGAGAATGTCCTCGATGTCGAGGGCCTGCGGATCGGGCTCCGGCATGTGCAGCGGCTTGGCCGGCGGATACCACTCCCGATCGGCCGGAACGGAGACCACCTCGCGCTCGGGGTAGCGCATCGCCGTGAGCGCGCCGCCGAAGACGCACCCGGTGTCGAGGCAGGCCGTGTTGTTGAGCCACCGCACATCCGGCACCGGCGTGTGCCCGTACAGCACCATCGCGTCGCCGCGATAGTCCTCTGCCCACGGGTAGCGGACCGGCAAACCGAATTCGTCCGTCTCACCGGTGGTCTCGCCGTAGAGCGCGAAACTGCGCACCCGACCGGACGCGCGATTGTGGTACTCCTCCTTCAGGCCCGCGTGGGCGACGACCAGCCGCCCGTCGTCGAGGACGAGATGCGCGACCAGCCCGTCGCAGAAGTCCGCGACGGCGCGGCGGAACTCCTCGGACTCGGACGCGAGCTGCTCGAGGGTGCGGTCGAGACCATGAGTGGCGTTGACCTTCTGGCCGCGCAGCGCCTTCACGAGCTTGTTCTCGTGGTTGCCCGGCAGTGCCAGCGCGTGACCGGCCGCGGCCATACCCATCACCAGCCTCAGCACACCCGGCGAGTCGGGGCCACGGTCCACGTAGTCGCCCACGAACACCGCGGTGCGCCCGGCAGGCGGAAGTGCATCCACCGGCCTACCCTGCTCGTCCCGCCGCACCGTGTATCCCAGGGCACCCAACAGGGTTTCGAGCTCGCCGAGGCAGCCGTGGATGTCCCCGATCACGTCGAACGGCCCGGGCAGATCGCGACGGTCGCTCCGCAACGGCTGCCGGACGATCCGCGCCGACGCCACGTCCTCGACCCCATCGAGGACGTGGACCGTGCGGAAACCCTCACGAGCCAACCCGCGCATCGACCGCGAGAGCTGCTGGTGTTGACGTCGCAGGACGCTGCGATCGAACCCTCGGTCCCCCCGGGCAGCGTTGCGCTCGGCGCACACCTGCTCGGGCAGGTTCAGCACGATCGCCACGGGCAGCACATCCTGGGAGCGGGCGAGGTCGATCAGTTTCTTGCGGGCCGCAGGCTGGACGCTCGTCGCGTCGATGACGGTCAGCTTCCCGGCGCGCATTCGCTTGGTGGCGATGAACTCGAGGACCTCGAACGCATCGACGGTGGCCTCCTTCGAATTCGGGTCGTCACTGACCAATCCGCGACAGTGATCGCTCGAGATCACCTCGTACGCGCCGAAATGCTCGGCCGCGAAGGTCGACTTCCCCGACCCGCTGATCCCGATGAGCACGACCAACGACGGCTCGGGTATCTCGAGAACACTCATGCCGAAACCTCCCGTCGGATGAACACGGCCATCTGGGTGGGCGCGCCAAGGGTTCCGTCGACATCGCCGATCCCCGTGAAGCTCACGTCATAGTCGTGTGCGGACGTGACCTCTGCTGCCCAGGCCTCGAATTGCGTTCGGCTGAACTCGAATCGGTGGTCGGGATGCCGGAAGGTGCCCGGCTCGAGATTCGGATACAGCACGTTGTACTCGGCGTTGGGCGTGGTCACCAGGACCACCCGCGGGTGCATGTCGGCGAACACCGACCGCACCAGCGCCGGCAGCCGCGACTCGTCGACGTGCTCGACCACCTCCATCAACACCACCGCGTCATACCCCCTCAGGCGTGGATCTCGGTAGGTGGCCGACGACTGGAGCACCGAGATCCGCTCCCGCTGACGGTCCGACAGCTCGGCCAGCCCGAGCCTGCGTTCCGCCTTACGCAGCGCGCTGTCGCTGACATCGACGCCGACGATCTTGGTGAAGGCAGGCCGGGCGAGCAGCTCCCGCAACATCTTTCCCTCACCGCAGCCGACATCGACCACCCGCGCAACACCGAGGTCCTCGAGCGTCGCGATCACCGCGTCCTGACGCCGGTTCGCGAGGCCGGCGTTGACCGCCGGCACATCACCTGTTTCCGTGGTTGCGTCCTCGACCAGCCGATCGACGACGGACGCCACCAGCTCACGTCGGTGCGCGAGGTAGCGCGAGGCGATCAGCTCGGCTTCCGGGTGGCCGCTCAGCCACTCACCCGCCATCCGAACCAACTTGTCGGCCTCCTCCTCGCCGACCCAGTAGTGCTTGACGTCATCGAGCACCGGCAGCAGGACATAGAGGTGTCGCAGCGCCGCGGACAACGTCTGCGTGCCGACGAGCGTCAGGCTCACATATGCCGAGTCACCCCACTGCGGAATGGTCTCGTCCAGCGGGAGCGGCTCCGCGATGACGTCCCAGCCGAGTGGCCCGAAGAGCCGGCCCGGCAGGTCTGCGCCGCCCCTGGCCGGCATCGCCGGAATGGTGACCCGTAGCGGAAGGGCCGTCAGCGGAAGTTCCTGGCGCGATGCAAGCGTCCCGGCGAGGGCCGATTTGAACACTCGCGAGATCGCCACCGCCAGCATCGACGACCCGGCATACGGTCGGTCGTTGACGTACTGCCCCAACGCGAAACCGTCACTGCCCCGCCGGAACTTGCTGCGCGCCAAATCGACTGGATCGACGTCGAGGATCATCGCCACGGTGCAGCTCGACTGCGAGGACTCCGGATAGAGCACGGTCGCGGTCCCCACCGACAACTCGAACGTCTGCACCCGATCGGGATGCTTGTGCAGGAGGTAGCCGAGGTCCGACGCATCCGGGAAGCCGCCAGTCGCGGTCGCGGTCAGTGTGAACAGCACCATTCGGACACTACCGGCGGTGTCGAGCGACTTTCCGTCGCGACGGTCGGCGGGTTGCGGCGGCTGCGCGTCTCCTACTCCCGAAAGGAGTACCGCATGACAGGGGGTGGGCGGCGGGGCCTGATATATGCGCAGCTCCACAGGCCCGTGGCGACTGCGACGATGACAGCGCCGCCGGACCCCAGGCTCGCCGCCTTATGGAAGAGCAACCACACTCCCCCGGCCCACATCACGAAGCCGGCCCCCCATAGCACCGATCTCGTGTGCGATGTCCGCGCCGAGACATAGCGCCAGATCGCCAAGCCGAATCCCCACGTCCCGATGACCGTCACCACCATCGCCGCGAGAAACCACCAGACCGCCGGAGCGTCGGTCCGATCGGTGAGCACTCCCGTACGCCACACCCCCGACTCCCTTACGCGGTGATCGGTTTGGTGTGCGGATTCCCGGCACCGACATGGGGATCGGGTTGGGCCACTCCCGGTTTCGTGAGCGTCCAGGCGTAGGCGGGCGGCAGGTTGGTCCAGACCTTGACGCGATCCTGGCGGAAGCGTGCGCGGAACTCGGAGAGCGCCCGTGCGCTGCCTCGGCGGTGCCGACGGTGCCGTTCCCCGGAAAACCGGTCGACCGCCGCACCGCCGAGATACGAGAAGTAGGTGATGCAGCCGCCGGGCTTGAGTACCCCGTCCAGGGCTTCGCAGATCGCACGCGTCTCGTTCTCGGTGAAGTTCGCGAACGGGAGTCCGACCACGATGACGTCGTACTTTTCGGCCGCCGGGAGTCCGACGATGTCGGCCTGGCGGATCACGATCCGCTCCGCGCAGGCGCGGAGAGCCGGATCGACACCGATCTCCGCTCGGAGGTACGCGGCGAGTCGCGGGTTCCGTTCGACACAGGTCAAGGTGTCGTCCGGGCCGATGCGGGCCGCGATCGCCCGGCTCAGCGCACCCGTCCCCGCACCGACCTCGAGGATCGACAGCGCGGTATCGGTGGAACGGGCGATCGACTCCGTCAGCGCACGTGCCAGCCGTGCACTGCTCGGCGCGATCGCGCCCGTCGTCCGCAGATCACGACCGGCCTCGGCGGCAAACAGCGCGTGGCCGCCGAATCGTGTCGGAGAGATCCTGGCGGCAAAGTTCATCATGTCCCCACAGTGCGGGCGCGGCACGGTGCGCCGCATCGGCAATCCGGCCACCGGCACCCCCGACGAAAGTAGGTGGTACCACCGGCGATCGGTCGAAACAGTCGATGCCGAAGCCGATTCCGCGGGTACATTCGCAACGTGATCTCCATCCTCGTCGTCGACGACGATCCGTTCGTGCGCCAGGGGTTGGCCGACATGCTCGCCACCGACGACCAACTGTCCGTGGTCGCGCACGCGTCGGACGGCGCCGATGCGGTGCGAGTTGTTCGGTCCCGTGACATCGACGTGGTGCTGATGGACATCCGGATGCCGACGATGGGCGGGATCGAGGCGACGCGCCGGATCGCGGCACTGCCGTCCCGTCCGCGCATCCTGGTGCTCACCACGTTCGATCTGGACCAGCACGTGTATTCGGCGCTCGCGGCAGGGGCAGACGGATTCCTGCTCAAGGAGACACCTCCCGCGGAGATTCTCCGAGCGGTCCACGTCGTCGCGGCGGGCGGGTCGATGTTGCATCCCGGCGCGGCGCGGGCGCTCATCGACCGATTCCACCAACAGACAGCCGAGTCCGCCCAGGCCGCGGCAGAGCGCATCGCGCGCCTCACCCCGCGCGAGACGCAGGTCCTCGAGCGGGTCGCGCGTGGGGACTCCAACGCCGACATCGCGGAGAGGCTGTCGATGCGCGAAAGCACGGTGAAGGCGCACGTCAGTCGAATTCTCACCGCTCTTGACGTCTCGAACCGGGTCCAGGCGGCGCTGGTGGCGCGTGACGCTCAGCTGCTCGGCGAGTCCGGCTGACGGCTGGGCCACGGCAAGCTTGCGAACACCCGGAAGCCGCCGTCGGCGGTGGGCCCGTGCTCGAACGTTCCCGCGGCGACCATGACGCGCTCGCTCAACCCCTCCAGTCCCGCTCCGGACCCGCCCAGGGTCGTGGTCGCCGAGGATTCTGCCGGCGCCGCATTGACGATCTCGATGCTCAGACGGTCGCCGGGTGCGCCGTCGATCGCGATCGTGGTGGCGGCGCCCGCCGCGTGCTTGTGGATGTTCGTCAGCGCCTCCTGGGTCACGCGGAAGGCCGCGTGCGCCAGCACGGAGGGTGCCGGACGGTCCAGGTCCGCGCGGATGTCCTCCACGATCGGGACGCCCGCGGCACGCGACGCGGCGATGAGCGCGGGAATGTCCCGCAGCAGCGGCTGCGGCGGTTCCGGCGCGGGTTCGTCGGACGAGTCCCGGAGCACGCCCAGCACGCCGCGCAGATCCTCGAGCGCACCGCGGGCGGTGTCGGCGATCAGCGTCGCGCTGCGGTGTACGCGGTCGGCATCCGGTGCGCGGGTCACCTGCAAGGCGCCGGCGTGCAGTGCGATCAACGAGACCTTGTGCGCCACCACGTCGTGCATCTCGCGGGCGATGCGGCTGCGTTCGGCCAGCCGAGCCTGGGCCGCTCGTGCCTCGCGTTCGGCTTCCGCCTGACGGACGCGATCGTGAAGTCCGTCCAGATAGGCGCGGCGCAGGCCGATATAGGCGCCGAGAACGGCGAAGGCGGCGATCGCGAACAATGCCGAGCCCAGCACGGTCGGATAGTCCTCCGCGGTACGCCGGAAAGACTCGGACACGGCGTCCGTCAGCGCCCCGGCCACCGCCAGGATCCAGAGCCATCGGTCCCGGCGGCGAACCGCAAGGGTGCAGATCGCGACGAGCATCATCAGATTCGACCCGGACAGAGCACACACGAGAATGCCGACGCACGTGATCGCGATCGGATACCGGCGGCGCCACCACAGCGTCGTGGCGGCGGCGACCGAAATCGCCGACAACCAGAATGCTTGCGCCGAATGGTCGCCCGCCTGCACGAACCGCCCGACAAGGACGAAGATCGTCGCCGCCAGCAGCGCGATGTCGCGAATCCGCGGAAGACGGGGCTCGAGCCTCCGGCGGTACTCCTCGAGGGCGGTCACACGCTGAGTATGTCGCGTATCCGATCACGAACGCTCCGTCAGTTGGTCCATCGTCCGGGCGGAGGGTCCATGGATGTATAGGCGGGGAGCGGGAGCGGCTGATCGTTCAGGAACGTCTCCAGCAAGCCTGTGTAGATCTCCGGTTGGTCCGTCGAGACCCCGTGGCCGGCACCCTGGATGTCGACCAGCGTGGAGTGGGGGAAAGTGTCTCGGTACTCGCGTGAGACCGGCCAGCGCAGGAAGTCGCATTGGGCCGCCATGACCAGGACGGGAACCCGCGCGTTCGTGAGCGCAGGCCTGGGATCCGGGATGGAGCCGAAATCGGCCGTCGTCATCTGATTGACGTAGAACCCCTGCAGATTGTCGTGCGGCGGCGTGGTGACCTCGCGTGAGCACGAGGCCCCGTCGCGGCCGGTGAGGGCGACCTCGTGCATCCACGAGTCGGCCTCGGCGTCGGGGACGAACGCATGTGCGGCTTGGGGATTCACGCCCATCAACAGCGATTGGGCGAGAATGCGCGGGTTGCCCATCAGTTCGTCGTAGCGTGCCTGCTGGGCGGGATCCATCTCGTGCCAGGGTTCGCCGACGCCGTCGGGAAATGCCGTCGGCCAGATCGCTCCTGGCGCGACGAAGACGGCTTTCGCGACGCGATCGGGGTGCGCAGCGATGTACTGCGCCGTCAGCGATCCGCCCCAGGACCGTCCGACCAGGACGAGTTGCTCGGCACCGAGTTCTTGCCGTGTCGCTTCGAGATCGGCCACCTGGCGCTGCACGGTGTAGTCGGTGACATCGTCGAGTCGGGTCGAACGGCCCGCCCCCACTTGGTCATACGCGTACACGTCGAACCCCTGGGCGGCGAGTTCGGCGCCGCCGACCGGTATTCCCTCGCCGGGTGTTCCCGGTCCGCCGTGCACGAAGATCACCGGCGGCTTCGGGGTCGGGAGTGCGGCGGCCGGGGCGTGGACGTAGGCGATGCGCGAACCGGTCGGCAGGTCCCAGTACTGGACGTCCGACGGCACCGCGGAGTCCGGCTGAGCAGGGAACGGACTGAGGATCGTCGATGCTGCCAGCGCGGCGACGGCCACGCCGATCACCACGCTCAGTCCGGCCGCACCCACCTTCGCACGACGCGCCCCCGTCAGCCGAAAACCCCACCAGCTCACCAGAAAACAGACGGCGACGGCGCCGGCCAATCCCGCTCCGAGGAACAGCGCCGGGATGTCAACCGCGAGCGCCACCAGGCCCACCGCCAGCGCTCCGACGACGATCGCCACCACGATTCCGAGGACGATGGTCACCACCCCCAGGGCGATACGCCACCGACTGCGCGCCTTCGTGGGCATTGCCGATTCTCGCGGCTCAGCCGTCATTGCAGGTCCTGTCCCCCGTCATTGCCTGTTCGTCGCACCATACTGGACGGTCGCCACAGGCGGAGCGGGACAGGTGCGGCCTCCGGCACCGCTAGGACTCCTGCGCCGCCTTCTCCGCGGCCTGCGCCTGTGCGACCTGCTGCGGGGTGAACCGGATGAACAGGGCCACGACGGCGGCGAGGGCGGCGAAGATCGCGCAGCCGAGCAGGGCCGTCGTATAGCCCTCGCTGAGCGCGAACAGCTGGTCCGCGTTCATGGTCGACGCCACCCCGGAGGTGCCGCCGAGCGAGAGCGTCTTGGACGTGGCCATCGCGCCGACGATCGCCAGCCCGATCGGGCCGAAGAGCACCTGTGCGACCTGGGCGATCGCGGACAGCGGGCCGATCTCGTGCTGCCCGACCCCGGCGATCGCGCACAGCGGCAGCGGCACCACCGCGAGGCCGACACCGAATCCGACGCCGACCACCAGCATGAACAGGTTGCCCATGTAGGTCGCCGAGGTGTCCAGCGTGGAGCCGTACAGCAGGCCCAGCGTGGTCAGGACGGTGCCGGCGACGATCAGCCACCGGGGCTGGACGCGGACCGCGAGCTTGGACGCCACGAATGCGGCGGCGCCGAGGCCGAAGGCGAACGGCACGAACGCCATGCCCGCGGCCAGCGGGCTGTAGCCGAGGATGTCCTGCACGTACAGCGCCACGAACGGCGCCAGGCTGAACATCACCGCGCCCACCAGCGCGATCGCGATGAAGGTGGCCACCCGGTTCCCGTTGCGGAACAGCGAGAACGGCAGCAGCGGGTTCTCCGCCCTGCGCTCGACCAGCAGGAACGCCGCCAGCATGCCCAGCCCCACGGCCAGCGCCGCGATCACCGGCGGGCTCGTCCAGCCCATCTCCGCGCCCTCGGTGAACCCGAAGACCACACCGGTGCAGCCCAGGGTCGCGAGCACCGCACCCGGCACGTCCAGCTTGAGCCGCTCGGCGCCGGTCTCCACCAGCGAGGGAATGGCGAGGCCGATGATCAGCAGCCCGATCGGCACGTTGATCAGGAAGATCCAGCGCCAGGACACCTCGGTCAGTGCGCCGCCGACGATCAGTCCGGTCACGGAACCGATGCCGGTCATGGCCGCGAAGATCGCGATCGCCTGGTTGCGGACCGGGCCGGGCGCGAATGTCGTCGCCACCAGGGCAAGCGCGGTCGGCGACGCGATCGCCGCACCCACGCCCTGCAGCGCCCGCGCCGCGATCAGCGAGACCTCACCGGTGGCGAGTCCGCAGATGAGCGAGGCCACCGTGAACAGCACCACGCCGCCGATGAAGACCCGCTTGCGCCCGAAGGCGTCGCCGAGCCGTCCGCCGAGCAGCATCAGGCCGCCGTAGGTCAGCGCGTAGGACGTGATCACCCAGTTCCGGCCCGCGTCGCTCAGGTCGAGATCCTGCTGGATCCGGGCCAGGGCCAGCGAGGCGACGGTCCCGTCGAGCACCATCATCAGCTGCATACCGCCGAGGACGACGATGGCGAGACCGAAGGCTCGCGTGGTCACGGGGTACTTCACGACAGTGGAGTCAGGCACGGTCGCCCAGGTTACTGCGCGTCGGCGGTCAGGCCCGCGACCGGCCCGATCACGACGATCGCGGGCGGGCGGATGTTCTCCTCGCGGACCCGGGCCGCGACGGTCGCCAGATCGGCTCGCAGCACCCGCTGAGCGCGCGTGGTGCCCTCCTGGATCACGGTCACCGGGGTCTCGGCCGGCCTACCGCCCTCGGTGAGCACGGCGGCGAACTTCTCGATCCGCTCCACCGCCATCAGCAGCACCAGGGTGCCGCGCAGCTTCGCCAGGGCCGACCAGTCCACCAGCGAATCGGGGTGGTCCGGGGCGATGTGCCCGCTGACGACCACGAACTCGTGGGTGACGCCGCGGTGGGTCACCGGGATCCCGGCCGCGGACGGCACGGCGATCGCGCTGGTGATGCCCGGCACCACGGTGACCGGCACCCCGGCGGCCGCGCAGGCCTGCAGCTCCTCGAAGCCGCGGCCGAACACGTACGGGTCGCCGCCCTTGAGCCGGACCACGAACTTGCCGGCCTTGTAGCCGTCGATCAGCGCGGCGTTGATCGCCTCCTGCGCCATCGCGCGGCCGTACGGGATCTTCGCCGCATCGATGACCTCGACCTGGGGGCCGAGCTCGGCGAGCAGCTCGGGCGGCGCCAGCCGGTCCGCGACGACGACGTCGGCCCGGGCCAGCAGCCTGCGGCCGCGGACGGTGATCAGATCCGGGTCGCCGGGTCCGCCGCCGACCAGCGCGACGCCGGGCACGTGCGGCTCGGCGACGTCCACCACGCCACCGGACTGCAGGGCCTCGACCAGCGCGGTGCGCACCGCGGCCGAGCGGCGGTGGTCGCCGCCCGCCAGCACACCGAGCTCGAGCCCGTCGAAGGACGCGCTCGCGGGGGTGACGGCGGTGCCGTTGCGGGCACTGTCCGCGCGGACGCAGAAGATGCGGCTGCGCTCCGCCTCGGCGACGACGGCGGCGTTGGTGTCCGGCTCGTCGGTGCAGGCGATGGCGTACCAGGCGCCGTCCAGGTCGCCGTCGGCGTACGCGCGCAGGTCGATGGTGATCTGGCCGCCGGTGGCCATCGCCTCGACGGCGGGGGTGACGGCGCGGCTGACCACGTGCACCCTCGCCCCGCAGGCCACGAGCAGGCCCAGGCGCCGCTGTGCGACGGTGCCGCCACCCACGACGACCACCCGTCGATCGGTCAGGTTGAGCCCTACGAGGTAGTTGGGCTCGTCTCCGGCCGCTGCTGGCACTTCGTGCTCCTTGACTGGGGTATCGGGGGTCTTCGGGCTACCAAACATTACGGGCGACGGCAACGGTGACGCCATTGCGGGCGCGTTTGCGCACCAGCAGGTCGCCGCCGCCCGCGCCGAGGACCGCCGCGGCCTCGGCGACGCTCGGCGTCCCGACCTCGGCCGCGACCCGTCCTGACGGTGTCGGCACGTCCACGGCCGAGAGTTCGTCGGCCGTGAACCCGAGCACCGGTACACCCAGCTCGGCCGCCGCAATGGCGATCGAGGACTCGGTGGCCTTGCGTTCGAGGGTGGCCAGCGCGTGCAGCTCGGTCGGGTCGTCGACGACGGCGCTGATCGCGGCCAGCACGGTGTCGGGGTCCACCCCGTCGCGGGCACCGATGCCCACTACCAGTTCACCCATTGGATGCCTCGAAATCTCTTGCCGCGGAGACGAACCGGCGCACGGAGGCCGGGTTCCCCGCGGGATGGGTGTGTAGGTAGGAGGCGTGCACGCCGCCGCCCGCGAAGCCCTCCCGCGCCGACGTCCCCGCCGCCCGCCAGCCCCAGGCCGGGGCCCAGCCGTCCACCGAGGCCGACGTGAGCCGGGTCCGATGGAACTCGTGACCGACCACCCTCGTCCCCGGTTCGAACAGCACCGACTCCCCCAGCGCGACGGCCTCCCGGTAGCCCAGGGTCAGCGACTTTCCGAACTCCGCATCCACCCCGATCACCCCCGCCATCGGGTGCCCGTCGAGGCGGCGCGCCAGGTACAGCAGGCCCGCGCACTCGGCGTGGATCGGCATCCCGCGGCGCGCCAGTTCGCGGACGGTGGTGAGCAACGGGACGTTCGCCGCCAGCTCGGGCGCGTGCTCCTCCGGGAACCCGCCCGGCAGCACCAACGCGGCCGCGCCCTCGGGAAGCTGATCGACGGCGGGGTCGAAGGTGCACACCCGCGCGCCCGCCGCCTCCAGCAGCTCGCGATGCTCGGCATAGCCGAACGTGAACGCCGAGCCACCGGCCAGCGCCACCACGGGGGCGGGTCCCGGCGCGTCCATACCGGCCTCGTCCGCGGCATTCCAGTCCGGTGCGTCGACGCTCGAGCGGGCCAGCGCCCGCACGGCGGGCAGGTCCACGTGCCGCGCGATCAGCTCGGTCATCGCGTCCACCGCGTCGGTGGCCGCGCGGCCGTGCTCGACGGCGGTGATCAGTCCGAGATGCCGCGAGGGCACCGCCAGCTCCGCGAGCCGGGGCACCACCCCGAGCACCGGCACCCCGACCCGGTCACAGGCCTGGCGCAGCACCTGCTCGTGCCGCTCGCTGCCGACCCGGTTCAGGATCACCCCGCCGATCCGGACACCGCTGTCAAAGGTCGCGAAGCCGTGCAGCACCGCGGCCAGCGACTGACTGTGGCCGCGGGCGTCCACCACGAGAACGACCGGCGCGCCGAGCAGTCCGGCGACCTGGGCCGTCGACCCCTCCGCGGCGCCCTCGGGCGCCGGGTCCGCGATCTTGCCATCGAACAGGCCCATCACGCCCTCGACGACGGCGATGTCGCAGCCCGCGCTGCCGTGCCGGTATAGCGGGCCGACCCGGTCCGCGCCGACCAGCACCGGATCCAGGTTGCGTCCGACGCGGCCCGCGGCGAGGCCGTGATAGCCCGGGTCGATGTAGTCGGGCCCCACCTTGAACGGCGCCACCCGATCACCGGCCGCACGCAGTGCGCCGATCAGACCCGTTGCGACGGTGGTCTTTCCGCTGCCGGATGCGGGTGCCGCGATGACGACCGCCGGAACGGTGTTCACCACTCGATGCCCCGCTGGCCCTTGCGTCCGGCGTCCATGGGGTGCTTGATCTTGGTCATCTCGGTGACGAGGTCGGCCGCCTCGATCAGGGCCTGCGGCGCATCCCTGCCGGTGATCACCACGTGCTGGTTCCCCGGCCGCGCAGCCAGCACCTCGACCACCTCGTCGACGTCCACCCAGCCCCACTTGAGCGGGTAGGTGAACTCGTCGAGGACGTAGAACTTGTGCTCCTCGTTGGCGATCCGGCGGGCCACCTCGCGCCAGCCGTCCAACGCGACGCGGGCGTGGTCCTCGTCCTCGCCCTTCTTGCGGGTCCAGGACCAGCCCTCGCCCATCTTGTGCCACTGCACCGGTCCGCCGATGCCGGTGGACTCGTGCAGCTCGCCGAGCGCGCGGAACGCCGACTCCTCGCCGACCTTCCACTTCGCGCTCTTGACGAACTGGAACACCCCGATGTCGAAGCCCTGGTTCCAGGCTCGCAGCGCCATCCCGAACGCGGCGGTCGACTTCCCCTTGCCGGGACCCGTGTGCACGGCCAGCACCGGCGCGTTGCGGCGCTGCCGGGTGGTCAGGCCGTCGTCGGGGACGTTCTCGGGAAGCGGTACACCCTTGGGCATCGTCTCTTACTCCTCTTTCCGTTCTAGGCCGCGAGCTTCGAGGTACCGGCCCGGACCACACCGGCCACCTGCTCCGCCGAGAGCTCGCCGAGCCGGATGTAGGCGCCCCGCAGCGCGGTCGCCAGGTCGCGGGCCAGGCCCAGCCGCACCATGCCGGATTCGCAGTCCACCACCACCGAGGCCACCGACTCGCCCGCGAGCAGGGTCGCGGCCACCCGCGCCCGATGGACCGGGTCGGTCCCACCGGTCGCGCGGCCGTCGGTCAGCGCGACCACCATCGCCCGACGCTGGGGGTCGCGCACCTTCTCCCGCAACACCACCTCGCGGGCCTTCAGGAATCCTTGCGCCAGTGGAGATTTACCGCCGGTACGCAGCGAGCGCAGCCGCCGGACGGCGACGTCGACGGACGAGGTGGGCGGCAGCACCAGTTCGGCGGCGGCGCCCCGCACCGTGATCACCGCGACCTTGTCGCGGCGCTGGTAGGCGTCGCGCAGCAGCGAGACGACGGCGCCGGTGACCGCGGAGAGCCGGTCCCGCGCTGCCATCGAGCCGGACGCGTCGACCACGAAGACCACCAGGTTGCCCTCGCGGCC
Organism: Rhodococcus sp. OK611; assembly: GCF_003050885.1. Classification (NCBI taxonomy): domain Bacteria; kingdom Bacillati; phylum Actinomycetota; class Actinomycetes; order Mycobacteriales; family Nocardiaceae; genus Rhodococcus; species Rhodococcus sp. OK611. Next base: position 135,081 of record NZ_QAOZ01000013.1, on the reverse strand, counting down.
CTCGCGATGCGCCCCGCGGATATCGCCGGGCGCCAACAGCATCCGGCCTTCCCGCCGCCCGCGGGCGACCTGGTGCTCGGCGGCCGCGAACAGGGTGCCGACCAGGTGTAGCCCGCGCCCCTGTTCGGTGGTGGGCCGCACGGTCCGGCCCTGAGCGGAGCGTGAACGCGAGCGCCTGCCCGGCGCGCCCTCGCCGACGCCGGGGATGGTCAGCAGCCGGGTCTTGAACTGCGCGGAGGGCGCCGCGGCCTGGCGTTCGGGGGCGCGGGCCGGGCCGGGCCGTTCGGTCTCGCTCGACTCGGCGGACTGCTGGGCTTCGTCGGGGGTCGGTGCCCCGTCGGACTCGGGCTCGGGCGCGCCGCCACCGGGACCGTCGGGATCGGGCTCCGGCTCGGGTTCTGGCTGATTCGCCTGCTCGGCGGCGTCCCGCATCGCGTCCTCGAGCTGCTGCGGGTCCAGGCCCGGCTCGTCGAACGGGTCGCGGCGGCGGCGGTGCGGGAGCGTCAGCTCCGCGGCGATCCGCACGTCCTCCTCGGCGACGGCCTCCGCGCCGCGCCAGGCGGCGTGCGCGGTCGCCGTCCGGGCCAGCACCAGGTCGGCACGCATGCCGTCGACGTCGAAGGAGGCGCACAGCGCGGCGATGCGGCGCAGTTCGGTGTCGCTGAGTTCGATGGCGGGCAGGGCCGCCCTTGCCGCGGCGATGCGGCGGGCCAGCGCCGAGTCCTCGTCGGCGTACCGGGCCGCGAATCCGGCGGGGTCGGCCTCGAAATCGAGTCTGCGGCGCACCACCTGCATGCGGACGTCCACCTCGCGCGAGGCCGCCACGTCGACGGCGAGGCCGAAGCGGTCGAGCAGCTGCGGGCGGAGTTCGCCCTCCTCCGGGTTCATGGTCCCGACGAGGACGAATCGCGCGGGATGGGAGTGGGAGACGCCGTCGCGCTCGATGTGCACGCGACCCATCGCGGCGGCGTCGAGCAGCACGTCCACGAGGTGATCGTGCAGCAGGTTGACCTCGTCGACGTAGAGCACGCCGTCGTGGGCCGCGGCCAGCAGCCCGGGCTGGAAGGCCCGCTCCCCGTCCCGCAGCACCTTCTCCAGGTCCAGCGAGCCGACCACCCGGTCCTCGGTGGCGCCGACCGGCAGCTCCACCAGCCGGGCGGGCCTGCCACCGTTGCCGTCGTCGACGGGCGGCAGCAGCGCGGCGAGCGCGCGCACCACCGTCGACTTCGCGGTGCCCTTCTCGCCCCGCACCAGCACTCCCCCGATTCCGGGGTGCACGGCGCAGAGGGTCAGGGCGAGCCGGAGCGTGTCCTGACCGACGATCGCACTGAACGGAAAACCCGGTTCGGACCCGGTACCAGCTTGTGCCACAGCGTTTTTCCCTTCACTCCCCGGTGTCCACGCCGAGGGTTCGGACCTCTACCCGCTGCCGCGGCGATCTGACTCCGGTTCCGGACGTGGCCGGATCCATCACAGTGGCGGGACCGTGCCTGGTTCACACAGGACTTCCCCGCGGCAGGGATTGTCGGATCCTGACTCTAGACCTCGCGCCAGGGCTCGCCGCCACCGCGCCGCATCGGCACGTGCGGGATCCCGTCCTCGATGAACTCCTCGCCGTCGGGGGTGAACCCGTGCTTGGCGTACATGTCCACCAGGTGGCTCTGCGCGCTGAGCCGGCACGGCGCGGACCCGACCTCCGCGAGCGCCGTGCGCAGCAGCCTGGTGGTGTGCCCGTGCCCGCGCGCGTCCGGGTGGGTGCACAGCCGCCCGATGCGGTAGGAGCTGCCGTCGTCGTGCTCCTCCATCAGGCGGAGGGTGCACACGACCTGACCGTCCTGCTCGATCCACAGGTGCCTGGTGCCGGGGAGCAGGTCCCGCCCGTCCAATTCCGGGTACGGGCAGGCCTGCTCCACGACGAACACGTCGACCCGCAGTCTCAGCAGGTCATAGAGCGTGCGGAGGTCCAGATCGAGCGCCCAGGCGCGGTGCAGCGCCGCTGTTGCCGTCATACGGTGTGACTATCACACCGCGGCGGAGGCGGTCTCCTGAACGTCGGTGTCGAGTTCGAGCACGCGGCTGGACCAGTCCCAGACCTCGGTGAACAGCGACTTGTCGTCGGAGAGCTTCAGACCGAGCGAGGGCACCATCTGCTTGAGCTGCGGCTCCCAGGACGCGAACCGGTCCCCGAAGCAGCGCTTGAGCACATCGAGCATCGCCGGGACCGCGGTCGAGGCGCCGGGCGAGGCGCCGAGCAGACCGGCGATCGAGCCGTCCGCGGCGCTGATGACCGCGGTGCCGAACTCGAGCACGCCGCCCTTGCGCTTGTCGCGGCGGATCACCTGGACGCGCTGGCCGGCCGTGATCAGCTCCCAGTCCGCTCCGATTGCCTCGGGGACGAACTCGCGCATCGTCTCGATCCGACCCTCCGCGTTCTTCGCCAGCTCGCTGACCAGGTACTTGACCAGGCCGAGCTCGGAAACGCCGACGCCGAGCATGGACAGCAGGTTGTTCGGCTTGACCGAACCGGGCAGGTCGGTGACCCGCCCCTCCTTGAGGAACTTCGGCGACCAACCGGCGTACGGGCCGAACAGCAGGCCCGGCTTGCCACCGATGACGCGGGTGTCGAGGTGTGGGACCGACATCGGCGGGGCACCGACCGCGGCCTTGCCGTACACCTTCGCGCGGTGCTGATCGATCAGCTCCGGGTTGGTGCAGCGCAGGAAGGCACCGCTGACGGGGAAGCCGCCGAAACCCTTGGCTTCCTTGATGCCGGACTGCTGCAGCAGGTGCAGGGCGCCGCCGCCTGCTCCGACGAAGACGAACTTGGCGTTGACGACCTTGCGGCCGCCAGTGCGACGGTTGTGCACCTTGAGCTTCCAGCTGCCGTCGGACTGCTTCTTGATGCCGGTGACCTCGTGACCGAAGTGCACGGTGCCGCCCGAGGAGGCGACGTGGTTGAGCAGCTGCTTGGTCAGCGCGCCGAAGTCGACATCGGTGCCGCCCTCGGTCCAGTTCAGGGCGACGGGGTCGGAGTAGTCGCGACCCTTGGCCATCAGCGGCAGGCGGCGGGCGAACTCGTCCGCGCTGTCGGTGTACTCCATGCCGTTGAACAGCGTGTGTCCGGCGAGGGCGTCGTAGCGCGCCTTCAGGTACCTCACGTTGTCCGCCCCGTGCACGAAGCTCACGTGCGGGATGGGGTTGATGAATTCCTTGGGGGCGGTGAGGATGCCCTGTTCGAGCGCGTGTGCCCAGAACTGCCGGGAGACCTGAAACTGCTCGTTGACCGTGATCGCCTTGGCGATGTCGACGGAGCCGTCCTTGTTCTCGGGGGTGTAGTTGAGCTCACACAGAGCCGAGTGTCCGGTGCCCGCGTTGTTCCACGGGTCGCTGCTCTCCGCGGCGGCGGCGTCGAGCCGCTCGAACACGCTGATCGACCAATCCGGCTGTAGCTGCCGCAGGATGGCTCCGAGGGTCGCACTCATGATGCCCGCACCCACGAGCACTACATCGGTCTTGGTCTCTACCGCGTTGTTGTCTGACACTGGAAAATCGACTTCCTTGTCCATTGGCAGTGCGCAGTCGCGCCGACTGCAGCGGATAGGTTACCCGCGCGTACACGCGTCGTTCACCTCACCCAATTGTGCGCCACTGCGGGGGGCATTCCTGCGCATTACATTGTGATCTGTGACTACTTGGGCTCCCGACGTCCTCGGCGACGGATATCAGCAGTTGACCATCCCACTCGGAATCGATCCCGACGGTGAAGGTGAGATCGACGCCACACTCGTCAGGTACCAGCCAGAGGGCGGGATCGACCGCACGCCCGCGCGGGCCGTGCTCTACGTGCACGGGTTCACCGACTACTTCTTCCAGCACCACATGGCCGAACACTTCCACGACCAGGGCTACTCGTTCTTCGCCCTGGACCTGCGCAAATGCGGCCGCTCACTGAAGCAGGGCCAGACCCCGCACTTCGTCACCGACCTCGCCCTCTACGACGAGGAACTGGGCCGCGCGCTGGCACTGGTCCGCGAGCAGATCGGCGGCGGCACCGTCCTGCTGGTGGCGCACTCCACCGGCGGGCTGATCCTGCCGCTGTGGCTCGACCGGCTGAACAAGCGGCCAGGCGGCAGCGCAGGCGCAGGCATCGCCGGGCTGATCCTCAACAGCCCGTGGTTCGACCTGCAGGGCCCGTCGTACCTGCGCAGCGTCGGCACCGTGGCCGTCAAGGCCGTCGGCCGGGTCAAGGACCGGCTCGCCCTCAAGCAGCCGCCGATCGACGTCTATGGGCGCAGCCTGCACGTCGGGACGGGCGGCGAGTGGGACTACAACCTCGAGTGGAAGCCGATGACCGGGTTCCCGGTGACCTTCGGCTGGCTGCGCGCGATCCGCCACGGCCACGCGAAGCTGCACCGCGGGCTCGACGTCGGGGTGCCCTCGCTGATCCTGCGGTCCGAGAAGACGCACTACTCCTCCCGGTACACCGCCAAGTCCGACGAGGCCGACCTGGTGCTGGACGTGAGGCAGATCGCCCGCTGGGCGGGCTGCCTCGGCGACCGCACCACGATCGTGCCGATCGAGGGCGCCCGGCACGACGTCTTCCTCTCCACCGAGGTGCCGCGCAAGCAGGCCTTCGACGAGGTGGACCTGTGGCTGAACTGGCTCCACGGACACGGCGCATGAACCACTTCGACCTCGCGATCATCGGATCCGGTTCCGGCAACACCATTCTCGACGACCGGTACGCCGACATGCAGGTCGCGCTGCTCGAGGACGGCGTCTTCGGCGGCACATGCCTGAACGTCGGGTGCATCCCGACCAAGATGTTCGTCTACGCCGCCGAGGTCGCCCGCACCATCGAACAGTCGAGCAAGTACGGCATCGACTCGCGCATCGACAAGGTGCGCTGGCCCGACATCGTCAGCCGGGTTTTCGACCGGATCGACCCCATCTCGGCGGGCGGAGAGCGCTATCGGCGCGACGAGAGTCCGGGCACCACACTGTTTTCCGGCCACGCCAGGTTCATCGGACCGCGACGCCTGGAGACCGGGACCGGCGAGGTGATCACCGCGGACCAGGTGGTGATCGCGGCCGGATCGCGGCCGATCATCCCTGAGGCGGTGACCCGCAGCGGAGTCCGCTATTACACCAACGACAACATCATGCGGCTGCCGGAACTGCCCGAGCACCTGGTGATCATCGGCAGCGGGTTCATCGCCTCCGAGTTCGCCCACGTCTTCTCGGCATTCGGCAGCAAGGTCACGATCATCGGCCGCGGCAACCGCCTGCTGCGACACCTCGACGGCGACATCTCGGCACATTTCACCGCCCTCGCCCATGAGAAATGGGATGTGAGACTGGGCAATCCGGTGACGACCGTGCGCGGCGGCGACGGCAACGTCGAGGTGGAACTCGCGGATGGCAGCGTGGTCTCGGGCGACACCCTGCTGGTCGCGGTGGGGCGGGCCCCGAACGGCGACCGGCTCGGCGCCGAGACCGCGGGGGTCGACATCGACGACGAGGGACGGGTGCTCGTGGACCGGTTCCAGCGCACCACCGCGGAGGGCGTCTTCGCGCTCGGCGACGTGTCCTCGCCCTATCAGCTCAAGCACGTGGCGAACCACGAGGCCCGGGTGGTGCAGGAGAACCTGCTGCGCAACGCGTGGGCGGACGGCGCGGACCTGGTCCGCACCGATCACCGGTTCGTGCCGGCGGCGGTGTTCACCGACCCGCAGATCGCCGAGGTCGGGCTCACCGAGGAGCAGGCCCGCGATCAGGGCCTCGAAATCACGGTGAAGGTGCAGAAGTACTCAGACGTCGCCTACGGCTGGGCGATGGAGGACACCGAGGGCCTGTGCAAGGTGATCGCCGAGCGCGGCACCGGCAGGCTGCTGGGCGCCCACGTCATCGGCGCTCAGGCGCCCACTTTGATCCAGCCGCTGATCCAGGCGATGAGCTTCGGCCTGAGCGCCAAGGACATGGCCAGGGGCCAGTACTGGATCCACCCGGGTCTCCCCGAGGTCGTCGAGAACGCCCTACTGGGCCTCGAGTAGCCGGCTGCGCCGCCCGTGCGCGGTTGACGACTCCCAGGACTCGCTAACCGCGCACGGGCGCGGAGCGCCTACCAGCTGCTGGTACGGAGGACGATCTCGGTGGCCATCTCGGCGGCCGCGCCCTGCGGCACCGAGCCGACGCCGTCGAGCTGGACGACCCGGAAGTCGGAGTAGACGTGCCTGCCGCTGGTGTCGGCCATCGGCCGGCCCAGCGAGTTCCCGATCAGCAGCGTCGTCGGCATTTCCACGGGCGCACAACCGGACTCGCGCACGACACCCTCGAGATCCGGCACAGCAGGGTGCGGGCAGTCCGCCACGACCAGACTGGCGAACCGGCCGAAGGTCTTCGCGGCGAGCAGCCAGGCCAGCGCGGCACCCTCGCGGTTGCCTGCGAGGTTGACCCACGGCAGCTTCAGCGCGTCGAGCAGCGCGATGGCGCTGGTCTCGTCGAGTCCGTCGATCGACTCGGGCACGACCGTGCGCAGGTCGGAGTTGTGCAGTCGCTCGCACACCGCGTCGAACACGGATGCGGACTCCCCTGCACCAGGGAGCAGCAGCACCGTGTGCCTGCTCTCGGGGCCGGCGACGCGAACGGTGTAGGTGCCCTCCCCGACGGGAACTTGCGTCAATTCCATGGCTACGGACGGTACGCCATCGGGCCGCGCCCACGATCGCTTGCACACCGCACCCAAAGGTCCTATGGTTCATTACATGAGTAATGAACCAGTAAGCCTCGCGGGCGGCGGTTCCGGTGAACGACGACGGTAGGCCGCTGTTCCAGCAGATCGCCGAGCTCGTGGAGAACTCCATCATCGACGGATCGCTGCCGGAGGACGGCCAGGTTCCGTCCACGAACGAGCTCGCCGCCTTCCACCGGATCAACCCCGCGACGGCGGCGAAGGGGCTCGGGCAGCTCGTGGCCGAGGGGATTCTCTACAAGAAGCGAGGTATCGGGATGTTCGTCACGGAGGGCGCACGAGACGCGCTGCGATTCCGGCGCCGCGAGCACTTCGTGCGCCAGTACATCGAGCCGCTGATCGCGGAGGCCGACAAGCTCGGCATGTCGATCACCGAACTCAAGTCCATGCTCGACAACCGGGAGGAAAGCAGATGACCGTGACCGCCATCGATGCCGAACCGATCGTGTCGGTTCGCGGCCTGAGCAAGCGGTTCGGCGACGTCACCGCGCTCGACGACGTCTCCCTCACCATCGAGCCCGACAAGATCTACGGCCTGCTCGGCCGGAACGGCGCGGGCAAGACCACGCTGATGCAGATCCTGACCGGACAGGACACCCAGACATCCGGCGACGTGACGGTTCTCGGCGGCACACCCTTCGAGAACGCGCGGGTCCTGCGCAACATCTGCTTCATCAAGGAGAGCCAGACGTACGTCGACGACCTCCGAGTGAAGCACGTGCTCGCCGCCGCCGGGCATCTGATGCCCGGCTGGGACCGCGAGTTCGCCGACCGATTGCTCGACGATTTCCAGCTCCCGCTGTGCCGCAAGGTCAAGAAGCTGTCCAGGGGCATGAAGTCCACGCTCGGCGTGATCATCGGGCTCGCCGCGCGGGCACCGCTCACGCTGTTCGATGAGCCCTATCTGGGCCTCGACGCCGTCGCCCGGCACCTGTTCTACGACCGACTGCTCGCCGACTATGCCGAGCACCCCCGCACGATCGTGCTGTCCACGCACCTCATCGACGAGGTCAGCAACCTGCTCGAGCACGTCATCGTCGTCGACGGCGGGCGGATCATCGTCGATGACGACGCCGACGCGCTGCGCAGGCGGGCAGTGGTCGCGACCGGGCCGGCCGAGGCCGTCGACGCGTTCGCAGCGGGCGCCCGGGTGCTGCATCGCGAATCGCTGGGTTCGCAGGCCCGCACCACGGTCGAGCGCACGGCGACCGAGCCCGAGCGCGCCCTGCTGCGCGCGGCGGGTGTCGAGCTCGAACCCGTATCGCTGCAGGACCTCGTCATCGCGACCACCACCGGAGCACTGGAGATCACCGCATGACCACCCAGACCGCAACCACTACGATGACACCGCCGCGCACCGAGCCGGGCTCCGACTCCCGGATCGGCGCCGTCCTCCGCGTGCACACCGTGGCGTGGCCGCTGCTGATCGCCTGGCCTGTCGCCATCCTCGCCTCCTCCTTCCTGATCAGCTACACGATCTACTTCCTGGTCGACAACGATCAGGAAGAGGGTTTCACCGGCAGCGTCTTCTCCGTATACGGGTTCGTGCTGGCGTTCTACCTGCAGGCGATGGCCCAGACCTTCCCCTTCACGCTCGGCATGAGCGTGACTCGTCGCGAGTTCTTCTCCGCCACAGCGCTGTTGGCGCTCGCTCAGTCGGCGGTGTTCGCCGCGGCGCTCTACCTGCTGTCGGTGGTGGAGGCCGCCACCGACGGGTGGGGCGTGTGGATGCGGATGTTCGGCCTGGCCGACTACCTCACCGACAACCCGCTGCTGCAGTTCCTGACCATCTTCTCGACGCTGCTGCTGACCACGGCGATCGCGATTGCCGCCGGCGCGATCTACCAGCGCTGGCGGGCAACGGGACTACTGGCCGCCGGAGTCGGGGTCCTCGGCCTCGGTGGTATCGCCGCGATCGTGATCACCTGGGCGCGGTGGTGGCCCGCGGTGGGCGACTGGTTCGCCGACTCGCCGCGGGCCCTGCCGCTGGTGGCGCTGCCCCTGACCGGCACCGCGATCGCGATAGCGGTCGCCTGGCTTGCGCTGCGTCGGGCGACCCCGTGACGTCCCGCGATCAGCGAACTGGGTCCACCACCGCGCGGCCGTGCGTGACCACCGGAAGATCCCGCGGCGCACCGCCGTTGATGATTTCCTCGATCGCGTCCACGTCGAGGTGCCGCTCCACCAGGTCGGCCAGCAGGTCCAGCTGCGCGGTCCGCTCCGCCGCCACCGAGGTGTCGGGCGCGACCGTGAACGGCCGCCCGGTGACGGCCGCGACCCGGGTCAGGAACCCGCGACGGAACTCGTCCGACTCGAGCAGACCGTGCCAGTGGGTGCCGAACACCTGCCCACGGACGCTGCCCTCCGGCTCGCCGTCCGCGCCGAGCAGCAGCGGCGGGTCTGCGTTGCGGACGACCCGCCCGTGGTGGATCTCGTAGCCGGACACCGCAACCGAGTCGGCGGTCCCGGTGACCTGCCGCAGCACCTTCTCGGGCGCGAACTCGATCTCCATGTCCAGCAGGCCCAACCCGTCCACCGTCCCCGCGCCCGATTCGACGTCGTCGACGATGGTGCGCCCGAGCATCTGGTACCCGCCGCAGATGCCGAGGGTCGGCAGCCCAGCCGCGGCCCGCGCGTCCAGCGCGTCCGCGATCCCGCTCGAGCGCAACCAGGCCAGGTCCGAGACGGTGGACTTGCTGCCGGGGATCACCACCAGGTCGGCATCCTGCAGCCGCGACGGCTCGCCGACCCAGTGCACCGAGACGCCGGGTTCGCAGGCCAGGGCCTCCACGTCGGTCGCGTTGGACACCCGCGGCAGTCGCACCGCGGCCACCCGCAGCCACCCCTGACCCGCCGGCGCGGCGGGCCTGCCTACCGGGGCGTCCACGACCGTGGACAGCGAGTCCTCGGCGTCGATCCAGAGTCCCTCGGCGAACGGCACCACGCCGAGGGTGGGGCGTCCGGTCATCTCCCGCAGCTGGACCAGGCCGGGCTCCAGCAGACCCACATCGCCGCGGAACTTGTTGATCACGAAACCGGCGATCAGTGCCTGGTCCTCGGGTGAGAGCACGGCGAGGGTGCCGAACAGGTGCGCCAGCACGCCCCCGCGGTCGATGTCCCCGACCACGATCACCGGGAGCGAAGCCGCCCGCGCCAGCCCCATGTTCGCCAGGTCCGTCGCACGCAGGTTGATCTCCGCGGGCGATCCGGCGCCCTCGCAGATCACCACGTCGAATTCCGCTCGCAGCGAAGACAACTCGTCGGCGACGACGCCCCGGAGCCACTCCCGATGCTCGATGTAGTCGCGGGCCCCCACGTTGGTCACCGCCCGACCGCGGACCACCAGCTGCGAGGTCCGGTCGCTGCCCGGCTTGAGCAGCACCGGGTTGAAGCGCACGCTCGGCTCGAGCCCGCAGGCCCGCGCCTGCAGTGCCTGCGCCCGCCCGATCTCGCCGCCGTCGAGGGTGACGACCGAGTTGTTGGACATGTTCTGCGCCTTGAACGGCGCGACCGACACCCCGCGCCGGGCCAGCATCCGGCACAACCCGGCGACCAGCACGCTCTTGCCCGCGTCGGAGGTCGTTCCGGCGACGAGCAGCGCACCCTTCACGACCGGGGCGGGCCCCGACATCATGGCAGCGTGAGAATTTCCGCGCCCGTGTCGGTGACGACGATGGTGTGCTCGAACTGGGCCGTCCACTTGCGGTCCTTGGTGACGACGGTCCAGCCGTCGTCCCAGATGTCGTAGTCGACGGTGCCGAGGTTGATCATCGGCTCGATGGTGAACACCATGCCCGGTTCGATGACGGTGTCCACGTTCGGCTGGTCGTAGTGCAGGATGACCAACCCGTTGTGGAAGGTCTCGCCGATGCCGTGGCCGGTGAAGTCCCGCACCACGCCGTAGCCGAAGCGGTTGGCGTAGGCCTCGATGACCCGCCCGATGACGTTGAGCTCGCGGCCGGGCTTGACCGCCTTGATGGCGCGCATCGTCGCCTCGTGGGTGCGCTCGACGAGCAGGCGGTTCTCCTCGGACACGTCACCGGCCAGGAAGGTGGCGTTGGTGTCGCCGTGCACCCCGCCGATGTACGCAGTCACGTCGATGTTGACGATGTCGCCGTCCTGGATCACCGTCGAGTCGGGGATGCCGTGGCAGATGACCTCGTTCAGCGAGGTGCAGCAGGACTTGGGGAAGTCCTTGTAGCCCAGCGTGGACGGGTAGGCGCCGTGGTCGATCATGTACTCGTGCGCGATTCGGTCGAGCGCGTCGGTGGTGACGCCCGGCGCGACCGCCTTGCCCGCCTCCTGCAGGGCCTGCGCGGCGATCTTGCTCGCCACCCGCATGGCCTCGATGGTCTCCTGCGTCTGCACCCACGGCTCGTTGCCCTCGTTGACGGTCGGCTTCCACGCATACTCCGGCCGCTCGATATTGGCGGGGACGGCGAGCGTCGCGGAGACGGTTCCGGGGCTGAGCTGGGTGCGAACTGGCATACGGACAAGGGTAGACGCACCGCGTGGGCACACCGTCAGACCCACCGCGTCGCGTCCTGCCGCGGCGCGGACCATGTCGTACCGAGGTCACCCCTGCTTGGGCACCCAGTGATCGACCTCCAACTCGAAATCGTGTTTGAGCTCGCCGTACGCCGCGCGAAGGGCGTCTTCACCCTCCCCGTATCGCTTGATGGCCGTGTCGCGTGCCTCCGCGAAGACCACCTGCGCCTCCTTGGACGATCGCCGCACTGTCTGTGGGAGCTCGGTCCGGTTCACCGCTGCCCCTCCTCCGTCGGTCGAGGCCGTCATTTCTTGCCCCTCGATTGTCCGCCCGTCGACACCTCAGCGAAAGCGCCGGTCCGAACTACACAGGTCGACTGACACGCCCGGGGAATCCCCACGCTGTCGCCGCCAGGTGGTACCAACGGAGGCAGGATGCCGATCGCCCCGACCCGGAGGTAGCACCATGGCCTGCGCCGCGTGTGCCGACAGTCTCGACCACTGTCACGGAACCCTGATCGTGCACCGGACCGACCCCGCCGAGTGCACCGAAGAGCAGTGCGCTGACCTGACCGCGATGCGGCACCCGCTGGTGCTGGACTGCGGCGACGTCCCGCTCGGCTGCCGCTGCGCGGATTCGGCCGGGCAGTCGTCGCGCGCGTCGTAGGAATCCGATGACCATCGACCCCGTCGCCGGCGACGACGGCAGACACGAGACCGAGACCGAGCGCCTCGACCGCAACTGGGCGAGCATCCTGCAAGAGTTGCGGGTGACGCAGACCGGTGTCCAACTGCTGACCGGCTTCCTCCTGATCCTGCCGTTCCAGGAGCGGTTCGCGGAGCTGTCGACCTACGAACGGGGCGTCTACCTCGCCACCGTGTTCTTCTCGATCGCCGCCACCGTGCTGTTGATCGCCCCCGTGGGGTTCCACCGGATCCTGTTCCGCAGACGGAAGCTGGACACCATCGTCTCGACGGCGCACCGCCTCGAACTCAGCGGGCTGGTGATGCTGGGACTCGCCCTCACCGGCGTGGTGATGCTGATCGCCGGAACCGTCGTCAACTCGGTCGTCGGGGCCGTTGCCGCCGGCTGCACGGCCATGGCGTTCGCCTACTTCTGGATCGTCCTCCCGCTCACCTACCGACGCGACTGACCCTTTCGGCGGTGTTCGGCTAGTGCTTGAATTGAGCTGAAGTCAGGACCTTTCCGATTCCACGGATCCGAGATGGTATTGATGCCCGAAGTTGGGCGTTCCCCCGCATGAATCACCCCGTGTGCCCGTCCATGGGTGTGGAAGAGGAATTCCTGCTGGTAGACCCGGACACGGGTCTCCCGCAGATGCGGAACTCGGCGGTGATCTCCAGCGCCACCGAACTCGGGGTGTCGCTCCAACTCGAGCTCTCGCAGTGCCAGATCGAAACCAATTCCCCGGTGTGCTGGGACAGCAACGGGCTGCGCACCCACCTGCTCGAGGCCCGCAGGCTCGCGGCCGCCGCGGCCGCCCGCAACGGCAGCAGGCTGCTCGCAACAGGCACGCTGCCCGCGGGTCCCGCCCGGATGCCGGTGAGCGACTGTGACCGCTACCGCGCCATGGCGAAGCGGTTCGGCACCCTCGCCCTGGAACAGGGCATCTGCGGCTGCCACGTGCACGTCGACGTGCCCGACCGGGAGAGCAGGGTGCAGGTCTGCAACCAGGTTCGGCCCTGGCTCCCGACGCTGCTGGCGCTGAGCGCCAACTCGCCGCTGCACCGGGGGATCGACAGCGGCTTCGCGAGCTGGCGGACGATCCTGTGGTCGAGGTGGCCGGTTTCCGGCCCGCCGCCGTACTTCGAGTCGGCCGATGCGTACGACGAACTGGTCGCGATGCTGGTCGACTGCGACTGCCTCCTGGACGAGCGCATGGTCTATTGGGACATCCGCCCCTCCTCCCACCTGCCCACCGTCGAGGTCCGGGTCTGCGACGTGATGCCCACCGTGGACCAGACGGTGCTGATCGCGACGCTGGTGCGGGCCCTGGTCATGACGGCGGTGTCTGCCGTCGAGCGGGGGGACGACCCGCCCGACGTCGAGCTGGCGACGCTCCGGATCGCCAACTGGATGGCCGCCCGAGACGGCCTGTCCGGTCTCGGCCTCGACCCGCGAACTGCGCAGCCCGTCCCCTGCACGCGCCGGGTCGAGCTCCTGCTCGACCACGTGCGGGATGCGCTCGACGAGCTCGGGGAGGGCCGCCGTGTCGAGGCGGCCCTCAGGTGTGAGCTCGAGCGGGGCAATGGCGCGATCTGGCAGCGAAACGCGTTCGCGAACAGCCGCAGCATCGGCGAGGTGGTGCGGTCCGCGACGGAACGGACCCTCGAGCACTGCGAGCCCCTACCGGCGTAGTCGCGCCCGCAGGCGTCAGAACGTGGTGTTGATCGGTCCCGGGGTCCACAGCCCGGATCGCGGCGTGGTCGTGACGTCGAGGGTCGCGGGATCGGCCGTCGGGTCGAGCGACGTGAACTGCTCGATCTCGCCCCAGTCCCGACCCCAGTCCTGATCCAGATATGACGGGATGGTCCTGGCGGCCAGCAGCATCTGCGTCCAGCCGAGCGGTCCGCCGCCGAAGTGGTCCTGCCACAGGTTCGTCGTCATGGCGCCGATCCGGTCCGGGAGGATGCGGTACTCGGGGACCTCGGCCACGCCGTCGCGATGGTCGAACGGTCGCTGACACGGGAACGCCAGCCCGACCGACCAGTCGACCAGCACGGGTGTCTGCGACCCCACCACCGAGTTGAGCGTCTGCGTCTGCGGTACCCGCGGCGGGGTCACCGCGAGCCACTGCTTGGGATCCCGGTCGTTGTCGGACGCGACGATCCGGACCACGTCGGCCTCGACGGGCAGCGCGTCGAGCGGGACCCGGAGGTTGCGCCAGGACGGCGCGGGACCGGGGTCGAGCGGGGCCACCGTGCCGAGGGCGACCGCCGCGCCGTCGCCCTGTCCCCTGCCGTACTCGAGCTCGAGATCCTGCCCTTCGGTGACGATTCCGTCGGCGTCGACGGATCGGATCCGGCCGGCGGCGGCGATCGAGATGAGGTCACCCCGCGAACCGTCGGAGCCGACGGGCGGGAGCCGGTACCAGCCGGTCGTCAATGTGGCGACGCCGCCGGCCAGGTGACTGCCGAGCACCGGGGTGGTCGCCGGATCGAGGCCGTACGGCAGGGCCACCGCGCTGCCGTTGAGGCCGACCCGTCCGGCCCCGCCCGCCGTGCCCGCCGCGTTGCCCGACTTCGCCTGGTTGTCGTTCGAATCGACCGAGTTCGCCGTGACCGAATCCGACGATTCCTTGTCGGCGCTCAGGTCGGCGGCGACACCGTTCGGCTCGAAGCCGACCGTGCCCGGTCCGGCCAGGCCGGTCGCGGGGCCACCCGAGAGCGGTTGCAGCATGGAGGCATTCGGGTCGGTCTCGAGCAAGACGTCGTTGGCGAGACCGCAGACCTGGCCGCCGAGCGCGTTGAAGTTCGCACGGCCGACGGAGTACGCCGGGTACTGCGCGACGGCGCCCTTGGCGAGCGAGAGGACCTCGAAGAGCACCATCGCCGCCGCGGCGACGGTGAGCGGAGGAATAGCCCAGAGCCGACTGGTCCGCCCCGAACCGTTGCCGGCGTGCGGCTCTCGGACGTGACACCAGACCGCGACGAGCAGCATCGCCATCGTGGCGCCGAGCAGCATGGTGCCCGCGCCCAGCCCTCCGATGGAGACCGGCTTGTCCCACCACGGCACGCTGTAGCTCGAGACGTACCACCAGCCGTTGCTGCCGGTGAACGACATGGCGAGCACGAACAGCACGGCCGCGGCGAACAGCGCACGGTTGCGAGGCGACCGCAGGACGTGGACGCTCACGGCGACCGTGGTCAGCACGGCGACCGCCCCGGCCAGTCCCGCGTAGATCCCCAGGTGGTGCGTCCACTTCGTCGGGGTGAACATCATCAGCACCATGGCGCCGAGGGTGATCCCGAGGATCCGGCGCGCCGGTCCGGCGGCGGTACCGGGGATGCGGCCACCCTTGCGGAGCATCGCCAGGATGCTCACGGCGACGCCGAGAATCATGATGAAGATGCCGAACCGCCGCGCGAGCGATCCGTCGGGCGAGATGTTCAGCAGCCACTGGTAACGCAGGTACTCGTCGAACCACTTCTCGTTGGGCCCCGCGACCTCGTGCACGCGCTGCATCTCGAAGACCGCCGCCAACGTCTGGTCCGCGAAGATCACCGCCAGGATCGCGGTGCCCGACGCGAGGAGCGGCAGCAGCAGCGCGAGATATCCGACCTCCTTCGCGCGCGCGACGACGACCTGGCCGATGGGGCGCAGTCCGGCGATCAGCGCGGCGAAGCAGATGATCCCCGAGGGGCCGACCGAGAGGGTCATGGCGGCGACCAGGATCGCGCCCGCGGCGGGGAGCAGCCGTCGGGTGGCGATGGCGCGCTCGACCGAGCACCAGGTCAGCAGCACGCCCGCCGCGACGATCGGTTCGGGGCGCAGCCCGTTGTTGTACGGGAGCCAGACGGCGAGGAAGACCAGACCGCCGGTCCACAGGGCCAGCCGGTTGGCCCGCGCCGCCGCGCCGAGGCGCGGCACCACCTCACGGCTGAGCACCAGCCAGGTCACGATGCCCGCGATCAGCGCGGGCAGCCGGACGAAGGGGCTCGCGGGCGTGATGTGGGCGAGCAGCCCGAACACCTCGTAATACGGCGTCCCGAAGGGTGTTTCGGGCACCCCGTAGTACCGGAAGTAGTTCGCCATGTAGCCGGCCCGCTCGGCGGCGCGGGCCATCGTGAACTGATAGCCGTCGTCCGAAGTGGTCGCGCCGATGAAGTGCCACAGAACCAGGGTGCCGATGATCACGGCGTCCACCACGCCGAACTTCCACCAGCGTGCGGGCAGGAACCTGCGCGAGCGCCTGCCGTCGACGCGGTCGAGGCGGTGCAGGGCGAGGAGGGAGGCGAGCATCGCCAGCACGCCGACGACCATCGCGATCAGCTTGAGCGTCGACGGCGTCGAGGTGAAGCGCGAGTCGAGTTCCGCGGTGACCTGGAGGCCGGCGGGCGCCGCACCGTCCAGATCGGTGAACACCCCGACCATCTGGGGACGGAGGTCGCCCTCGTGCACGGTCGGCGCGATCCCGGAACCGGTGATCTCGGCGGTGGTCCTCGTCGCGTCGGAGGACACCGCGATCGCGCAGTCGCCGCCCGCGAGCCGGTCGAGCGGCGCGGACAGCAACACCGTGTCGCGCAGGACCACCTCGATGCGGCCGGGATCATCCGCGCCCGCGGGCGTGACCTTGGCCACGAGGCCGTAGCGCTCGACGTCGGGGGCACCGTTCGGGGCAGTGGCGACGAGGGTGCCGCCCTGCCCCACCAGCGGGCCGATGGCCGTGCAGGGGATCGCGACGTCGAGGCTCACCGGCGAGTACGAGACGAGCGGCGCCGAGACGCTGCGCGCCAGGTCCTGCTGCGGCCATGAGAGCACCGTCTCGTCCGTCACGACGGGCAGCAGCGGCACCGACAGGGTGAGGAGCATGCCGATCAGGCCCGTGACGATCGCGGTCCAGCGGGCGCCGCGGAGCGAGGACTTCCCGTGCGCCTCGTGGGGAGGGATCTCCGGACCGTTTGCCGATGCGGGTCTCGTCGCCACGATGCTGTCAACCACGGGTTCGGATGCTAACCGCAATCAACTCATGAGTGAAACGAACGACTCCCGCGCTCACTCCCGCAGCGTGGCGAGGAATGCGACGCGATCGCCGCGATAGAGCGAGCGGACCCGCTCGATCGGCACACCCGCTGTGTCCAGGGAGATCCGGTTCAGCAACAGCATCGGCATCGCGGTCGTCGAGTCGAGCAGGGCGGCCTCGCGCGGCGACGCCAGCACCGTCTCGATCCGTTCGGTGGCCGAGTCGAAGGTCACCCCTGTGGCGCGGATCGCGGCGTACAACGAGGTGCCCGGGTCGAACGTCCGTGCCATCGAGGCGAATCGGCCGGCAGGCAGGTACGTACTCTCGAGCCCGATCTTCTGCCCGTCCGCGAGCAGCACCCGCTCGAGATGGATCACGGCGGCCCCGGCGGACAGCCCGAGGTCAGCGGCGAGCTCGGAATCGGCCCGCTCGTTCGTGAAGGTGACCAACTCCCTGCCGGGCACCCGGCCCTGGCTGACCGCGCCCTCCGTGTACGAACAGAGCGAGAGCGGCTGGGTGAGTTTGGGGCTGGCGACGACGGTGCCGCGGCCGCGCCGCTGGATCCTGCCCTCCACCAGCAGCTCGTGCACTGCCTGGCGCACCGTCTCCCTGGACACCTCGAAGCGCACCGCGAGGTCACGCTCCGCGGGCACGGGATCGCCCTCGTCGAGATCGTCGATGATGGTCGCCAGTTCGGTGCGCACCCGGTAGTACTTGGGCGCAGACCCCCCCACCTCGCCCGATCCGATCCCCTTGTCGTTCATGCAGGTCAGCGTACCTCAAATTGGTCTATACCAATTGTTCATCCGGCGTTCTCCCCACCATCACCAGATGGTCTAGACCAAAATGCATGCTCTCGCCATGCGAATTCTGATTGTGGGCGGAGGCATCCTCGGCACGGCCCACGCCGACGAGGCGATCCGCCGCGGACACGACGTGGTCCAGCTCGAGCGCGAGACCGAGGCCCGCGGCGCGACCGTGCGCAACTTCGGCCTGGTGTGGGTCTCCGGCCGCGCCGAACACGAGCTCGACGCGGCCCTGCGCTCGCGCCAACTGTGGGAGGACCTCGCCGTCCGCGTCCCGGCGATCGGGTTCCGCGCGGCCGGCTCGATGACGCTGCTGCGCACTCCCGCGGAGGTCGCGGTCGCCGAGGAGGCGATGACCCGCCCCGACGCCGAGGCCCGCGGCTTCGCGCTGCTCGACCCCGAGCAGGTGCTCGCCGTCAACCCCGCCCTCCGGGGAGAGTTCCTCGCCGGGCTGCACTGCGGCCGCGACGGCACCGTCGAGTCCCGCGTGGCCCTGCCCGCGATCCGCCGCCACCTCGAGGAGAGCGGCCGCTACACCTTCCACGCAGGCACCGAGGCCCGCGAGGTGACCACCGACGGTGCAGGCGTGCACATCCGCGACGACCACGGGCGCGTGTTCGACGCCGACCTGGCCATCGTCTGCCCCGGCGCGACGCTCGGCGGACTGGCACGGGACCTGGCCGGGGAGCTGCCCCTGCGCCGGGTCCGGTTGCAGATGATGCAGACCGCCCCGCTCGGGGAGGAGCTGACCACGGCCATCGCCGACGGCGACAGCCTGCGGTACTACCCGGGTTTCGCGGGCGGCGCCCTCGAGAACCTCAGGACCGTCCAGCCGCAGTCCCCGACCGCGGAGGCGCACCGCATGCAGCTGCTCTGCGTGCAGCGCCTGCACGGCGGACTGACCATCGGCGACACCCACGAGTACGACGAGCCGTTCGACTTCGACGTCGACGAGGCGCCGTACGAGCACCTGACCGGGGTCGTCGAGGAGCTGCTCGGCCGCAGGCTGCCCGCGATCGTCAAGCGCTGGGCGGGCGTCTACAGCCAGTGCCTCGACCCCGGCGAGCTCGTGCACCGCGGCAGCCCCGCGGACAACGTCTGGGTGGTGGCCGGCCCCGGCGGTCGCGGCATGACCCTCGGCCCCGCCCTCGCCGAACAGACCGCCGACCAGCTCGGCCTCTGAAGCACCGACTCATCCATCGCCCCAGGAGAAATCGTGACCGCCACCCCCATCGAACTCGCCGTGCTCGACATGGCCGGCACCACCGTCTCCGACGACGGACTGGTGCTGCGGGCCTTCGCCGCGGCGGCCGACGCCGCCGGCTTGCCCCCCGAGGGCGTCGAGGCCGACGACGCGCGCCGGTATGTCCTCGACACCATGGGTCAGTCCAAGATCGTCGTCTTCCGCGCGCTGTTCGGGGACGAGGACCGCGCCCAGGCCGCCAACATCGCCTTCGAGTCCGCCTACGACCGTTTGATCGAGGAGGGCAACGCCGAGCCGATCCCCGGTGCGGCGGAGTCGATCACCGCGCTGCGCGAGGCCGGGATCAAGGTCGCATTGAGCACCGGGTTCAGCCGCGGCACCCAGGACAAGCTGCTCTCCGCGCTCGGCTGGCAGACGATCGCCAACCTCACCCTGTCCCCCGCCGAGGCCGGCCGCGGTCGGCCCTACCCGGACCTGATCCTCACCGCGCTGCTGCGCCTGCGCGTCGACGACGTGAAAAGCGTTGCGGTGCTGGGCGACACGTCCAACGACGTGACCAGCGGTCTGCGCTCGGGCGCGTCGATCGTCGCGGGCACCCTCACCGGGGCCCACGACGAGGACCAGCTCCGCGCGGCGGGCGCCACCCACATCGTGCCCTCGGTGCGCGAGTTCGCCCGGCTCCTCCTGAATCCCTAGCACCCCTCACCCACAGTTAGGAATCCGTCATGCGCATCCGCCCCAGCCTGGCCGCAGCCGCCCTGGCCGCGACCCTGCTCACCCTCACCACCGCCTGCGGTGGCACCGGCACCGCCGCGAGCTCCGACACCGAGACGGTCACCGTCTACAGCGCCGACGGCCTGAGCAACTGGTACAAGGCCCGGTTCGACGAGTTCACCGCGGAGACCGGCGTCGCCGTCAACCTGGTCGAGGCCGGCTCCGGCGAGGTCGTCTCCCGCGTCGAGAAGGAGCAGTCCAACCCGCAGGCCGATATCGTCGTCACGCTGCCGCCGTTCATCCAGAAGGCCGACGCGCAGGGCCTGCTCCAGCCAAGCGGCATCGACACCTCCGCGGTCCCCACCGAGGAGAAGGACCCGGCGGGCAAGTACGTCCCGGTCGTCAACAACTACCTCAACTTCATCGCCAACCCTGACGCGAACCCGGCCCCCGCGACCTGGGACGACCTCCTCGGCGAGCAGTTCAAGGGCAAGCTGCAGTACTCCACCCCCGGCCAGGCAGGCGACGGCACCGCGGTGCTGCTGCTGCTCCAGCACCTCAAGGGCAAGGAGGGCGCGCTCGACTACCTGAACAAGTTGCAGGCCAACAATGTCGGACCGTCCTCGTCCACCGGCAAGCTGCAGCCCAAGGTCAGCAACGGTGAGCTGCTGGTCGCGAACGGCGACGTGCAGATGAACCTCGCGTCCATCGCGGACGACGGCTCCGAGTTCAACGTCTTCTTCCCCGCCGAGGCGAACGGTGCCCGCACCACCGTGGCGCTGCCCTACGTGATGGGACTGGCCAAGGGCGCCCCGCAGTCCGAGCAGGCCAAGAAGCTGATGGAGTACCTGCTCTCGGAGAAGGCGCAGCAGACCGTCGGACCCGACGCGTTGGGCGTCTCGGTCCGCAAGGACGTGCGCGAGTCCGCGACCGTCGACGTCGATGACAAGTCCACCCCGGCGGGCCTGCTGAACGGCGTCACCGTCTGGACCCCGAACTGGAACACCGTGATCACCGAGCTCGACGCCGACGTCGCGGCCTACCAGAAGGCCACCGGGAGCTGACATGAGGAAGATCAACACCGGGCTGGCCCGGCCGAGGATCGGATCGGCTCCCACGCGAACCGCCGACACCGGAATCCTCGGGGCCACCGACTACTCCGCGCCCGCCATCACCTTCGACCGCGTCAACGTGGCCTACGGGCGGGGCTCGAGCGCCACCCGGGCGTTGATCGATTTCAACCTGCGGGTGTCCCCGGGGGAGACCGTGGCTCTCCTGGGGCCCAGCGGGTCCGGCAAGTCCACCGCGCTCAAGGCACTGGCCGGCTTCACCCGGCCGGTCTCGGGCTCGGTCCGGCTGGCGGGCAGGGACATCACCGACCTGCCGCCGGCCAAGCGCGGCATCGGGGTGGTCGTGCAGTCGTATGCACTGTTCCCGCACATGCGGGTCTCGGAGAACGTCGCCTTCGGACTGCGCTCGCACCGGGTGCCCCGCGCGGAAATCGGCACGCGGGTCGCCGAGGCGCTGGAGATGGTGGGCATGTCCGCCTTCGGCAAGCGACTGCCCCGCGAACTGTCGGGCGGGCAGCAACAGCGGGTCGCCATCGCGCGCGCCCTGGCGATCCGACCGAAGGTCCTGCTGCTCGACGAGCCGCTGGCCGCGCTCGACGCCCAGCTCCGGCAGAGCATGCTGGCCGAGCTGCAGCAGCTGCGGGCGGCCCTGCCGGACACCGCGATGCTCTACGTGACCCACGACCAGAGCGAGGCCCTGGCGCTCGCCGACCGGATCGCCGTGATGCGCGACGCCCGGCTCGTCGACGTCGACACCGCGGAGAACCTCTGGAAGCGGCCGCCGAGCAGCTTCACCGCGGCCTTCCTCGGCGGCGCGAACCTGCTGCCCTGCACCGTGACCCGGGTGATCGGCACCTCGGCCCTGGTGTCGGTCGGCGGCACGCCGGTCACCGCGCACGCCCCACTGCCGGACATCAGCCCGACCGAGTGGGAGTCCGACGCCGGGGCCCTGCTCTGCCTGCGCCCGCACGCGATCACCCTCACCTCGCCCACCGAGCGCGGCGCGCTCCCCGGCCGGGTCACCGCGAGCGTCTGGCGCGGCTCGACCACCAGGCTCACCGTCGCGCTCGCCGCCCTGCCCGACGCCCTGCTCGAGGTGGACGTGACCGGGCACGACGAGCGGCCCGCCGGAACCGCTGTTGGCGTTCGCTTCCCGGACCAGGGCGCGGTGCTCGTCCCCGCACCGGGGCCGGCGTCATGACCGCCGTCCTCGGACGGGTCCACCTCGATCCCCCGCCGGTCCGGCCAGAGCGGAGCCGGTGGCGGCCGGTGGCCTGGGCGCTGCCGCCACTGCTGCTGGTGCTCGGCTTCGCCGTCTACCCGATGGCCCGGGTGTTGGCCGAGTCCACCGTCACCGACGACGGCAGAGGGCTGTCCACCTGGACAGAGGTGCTCGCGTCCGCGCAGTTCCGAAACGCGTTGTGGCGCACCATCGAGATCGCCGCGTTGTCCACACTCGGATGCCTGGCGCTGGGCACCTTCCTCGCGCTGGTACTCGCCTTCGTTCCATTCCCCGGCTCGAAGGTGGTCGGCCGACTGATCGACACCATCCTGTCGCTGCCCTCGTTCCTCATCACGCTGGCGTTCACGTTCCTGTACGGAACCGCGGGCGCGGTCAACGCCCTCATCGCCCAGCTCACCGGCGCCGACAGCGGGCCGCTGAACTTCCTGAACACCCCGCTCGGTGTGATCGCCGCGGAGATCACCTTCTTCACCCCGTTCGTGGTGCGGCCCCTGCTGGCCGCGTTCACCCAGATGCCCCGCGAACAGCTCGACGTCGCGGCGAGCCTCGGTGCCTCCCCGTGGCGGGTGCTGCGGACCGTCGTGATGCCGGAGTCCTGGCCCGCGCTGATGGCGGGCGGCTCGCTGGTACTGCTGTTGACGCTCAACGAGTTCGGCATCGTGCTGTTCACCGGGGCCAAGGACGTCGTGACGCTGCCGGTGCTGATCTACACCCGCGGCATCGTGACCTTCGACCTGCCGGGCGCCGCGGTGATCGCGAGCGTCCAGGTGGTGCTGTCGCTGTCGCTGTACTGCGGCTACCGATTCCTGTTCAACCGACTGCTTGGAGGCCGCCGTGCTGCTGTGGACCACACGCGCTAGGGCGTTGACCCTTGCCCTCTTCGGCGTCGTGGTGGTCGTGGTGTTCGTCGCCCCCATCGCCACCGTCGTCGCCGCCGCCCTCGCCGGGGCCTGGACCGGGCCGCTGCCGTCGAACCTCGGCCCGAAGAACCTCTCCGCCGCCCTCTCCGAGGAGAACCTGGCGAGCCTCACGGTCAGCCTGCAGACCGCGTTCATCGCGGGCGCGCTGGCGCTGTTCGTCGGCACCTGGGCGGCGCTCGCGGCCCGCGAGGCGCCCGTCTGGCTGCGCAAGACCACCGACGCGGTCTTCCACCTGCCGATCGCGGTGCCGTCGGTGGCGATCGGCCTCGGGCTGCTGATCGCGTTCAACGCCGAGCCGCTGCTGCTCGGCGGCACCAAGTGGATCGTGATCCTCGCGCACACCGTGCTGGTGCTCGCGTTTGCGTTCAGTTCGGTCTCCGCCGCGCTGGACCGGCTCGACCCCGCCTACCGCCAGGCCGCCGAGTCGCTCGGCGCCGGACCGACGCGGGTACTGCTGCGGATCACCCTGCCGCTGCTCCTGCCCGCGCTCGGCGCGGCCGCGGGCCTGGCGATCGCGCTGTCGATGGGTGAGCTCGGCGCGACCATCATGGTCTACCCGGCCACCTGGAAGACGCTGCCGGTGACCATCTTCGGTCTCACCGACCGCGGCCAGGTGTTCCTCGCGGCCGCCGACACCACCCTGCTGATGGCCGTCACCCTGGTCGCCCTGCTGGTGGTCGGGCGCATCCGCAGGCGATAGGCGCTGACGCGCCCGTGCGTGGTTGACGAGTCCCTGGACTCGTCAACCACGCACGGGCGGCGGAGCCGCCTACTTCTGGCGCAGGAGGTAGCGCTGCACCTTGCCGCTGGGGGTCTTCGGCAGCGACGGCACGAAGTGCACGGTCCGCGGGTAGGCGTGCGCGGCGAACTTCTTCTTGACCAGCGTCTGCAGCTCGGCCTCGAGCTCGCCGGTGCCCAGGGCGCCGTCGCGGAGCACCACGAAGGCCTCGAGCACCTCGCCGCGCAGCTCGTCGGGCATGCCGACCACGGCAGCCTCGATCACGTGCTCGTGCATCACCAGGACGCTCTCCACGTCGAAGGGCCCGATGCGGTAGCCGGCCATGATGATCACGTCGTCGTCGCGCGAGGAGAAGAAGAAGTGGCCGTCCTCGTCGGTCTTGCCCGCGTCGCCGGTGATGTACCAGCGGCCGTCCGCGCTGAAGCGCTGCGCGGTCTTCTCGGGAGCGTCGACGTAGCCGGTGAACCACATCAGCGGGCTGGCCTCGGCGTCGATGGCGACGCGACCGGGGGTACCGGCGGGCGCGACCTCGTCCGCGTCGTCGAGCAGCACCGCGCAGCTCCAGCCCGGCAGCGGCCGGCCCATCGAGCCGGGCCGCACGTCCTCGCGCAGGCCGTCCGCCCACGCGTTGACGATGAACATGCCGTGCTCGGTCTGCCCGTAGTGATCGCGCACCTCGACGCCGAGGGCGCTCTGGGACCAGGCCACGACGTCGGGGGTGAGCGGCTCGCCCGCCGAGGACGCGCGGCGCAGCGACAGCCCCTCGGGCACCGGCGTGGTGTCGGCGCGCAGGCTGCGGTAGACGGTCGGCGCGGCCGCGAAATTGGTGACACCGAACTTCTCGATGATCTGCCAGGTGAGCGGCGCGGAGAAGCCCGAGTGCAGCAGCAGGCTGCGGGTGCCCGCCGCGAGCGGGCCCAGCAGCGCGTAGTACAGCCCGTAGGCCCAGCCGGGGTCCGCGGCGTTCCAGAACACGTCGTCGCTGCGGACGTCGAGGCCGAACTCCTGATAGGCGTGGAACGAGGCCAGCGCGCGCACCGGCACCGGCACGCCCTTGGGGGTGCCGGTGGTGCCGCTGGTGAACAGCTGCACCATCGGGCCGTTGCCGCCGACCGCGACCGCGGCGCCTGCCGGGTCCTCGGCGGTGTGCGCCGCGAGCAGGTCGTCGAATCGCAGCTGGTCCGCGGACTCGGGCTCCCCCGCCGCGACGATGACCCGCCAGGACGCGTCGGCCGGGATGTCCTCGCCGGGCGCGAGCTTGGCGAGCTGGTTCTGATCGGACACCACGAACTTGGCGCCGCTGGAGCCGAGCCTGAACGCGATGGCCGGGGACGCGAACGCGGTGAACAGCGGCACGTGCACGGCGCCGCGACGCCAGATGCCGAGCAACGCGATGACCAGCTCCGCGGACTTGCCCATCAGCGTCGCCACGCAGTCGCCCGGCTCGACGCCGAGCTCGGCCAGCGCGGCCGCGAACTTGGTCGATTCCGCCCGCAGCTCGCCGTAGCTCAGGTTGCGCGAGGTCAGATCGCCCTCGATCACCGTGAACGCGACATCGGTGTCGGGGTGCCGGTCACACAGCAGGTCCGCGGCGCAGGCCTGCGGCGTGTCGTACTGCTCCAGCAGCTCGCGCACCCGCGAGGTGGCATCGGTGCCCATGGTTTGCTCCTTCAACAGCGGTCCGGCAGACGCCGAACTCCTCCATGGCCCTATGATCTAGCTCACAAACAACACGCACCACCCCCGGAAAGGGGTAGCCCATGCTCTCCCGCACCCCACCCCTGTTGCGGCCCCGCGACGGCGACGCCCTGCGCGCCGAACTGCGCGCGGTCGCGGCACGGGCGAACGTGCCCGTGCTGTTCGGCGGCGAGGTCTCCGCGAGCACGTTGCACCTGACCGAGTTCTTCGGGACCAGGACCAACGGGCTCAAGGGCCTGGTGATCCCGCCGAACTCGGGGCTGGGTGGACGGGTGGTCCTGCAGCGGCAGCCGGTCTCGATCCCCGACTACGGCAGCGCGATGTCGATCACGCATCACTACGACCGGCCGGTCCTCGGCGAGGGCATCCGCTCGGTGCTCGCGGTCCCCGTCCTTGTCGACGGCGCCTCGCGCGCGGTGCTCTACGCCGCGGTCCGGGAATCCATGCCGATCGGCGACCGCACCGCCGAGATACTGGTGCAGGCGGGCCGCAGGCTCAGCACCGAGCTCGCCATCCGCGACGAGGTGGACCGTCGCCTGCAGATGCTCGGGGTGCTCGACAGCAACCGGGGCAACGCGAGCGGGGCGGTGGCCGAGGGCATCCGCGACGCCCACGCCGAACTGCGCGGGCTCGCCCAATCGGTGCCCGAGGGCCCGCTCCGAGGGCGGCTGCGCGCGGTGTCCGACAAGTTGGCTGCGCTGGTCAACGACGAGACAGAGACCGGTGACGCCTCGGTCACGCTGTCGCCCCGGGAACTGGACGTGCTCGCCCACATCGCCCTCGGCTGCACCAACAACGAAGTGGCGCATCGGCTCTCGCTCCAGCCCGAGACGGTCAAGAGCTATCTGCGTGCCGCGATGGGCAAGCTCGACGCCCACTCGCGCCACGAGGCGGTGGTCACCGCCAGGAGGTTGGGTCTGCTTCCGTAAGCACCGCGGCCGGCCAGGCCGCCCTCACCGAGGGGATGCGCAGTGACGAAACCATCAGCCGCCGTGAACGAATCGAAGGACGAACCGACCCTCAAGCGGGTGATGGGCCCGTGGTTGCTGTTGCTGTTCATCGTCGGCGACATCCTCGGCACCGGTATCTACGCCCTGACCGGGCAGGTGGCCAACGATGTCGGCGGCGTGGTGTGGCTGCCCTTCCTTGTCGCCTTCGTGGTCGCGCTGATCACCGCGTTCAGCTACCTCGAACTGGTCACCAAGTACCCCCAGGCCGCAGGCGCCGCGCTGTACACCCACAAGGCCTTCGGCATCCAGTTCTTCACCTTCATGGTGACGTTCGCGGTGATGTGCTCCGGGATCACCTCCGCCGCGACCGCCTCGCGGGCGTTCGCCGCCAACTTCGCCGAGGCCTTCGACCTGGACGTGCGGACCGGTATCGGGATCACGCTGATCGGCATCGTCTTCATGATCGCGGTGGCGGCGGTCAACTTCCGGGGCGTCGGCGAGTCCGTCAAGCTGAACGTGCTACTGACCTGCATCGAGCTGTCCGGGCTGCTGATCATCATCTTCATCGGCATGTGGGCGCTCGGCATCGGCGAGGGCGATTTCTCGCGGGCGGCGACCTTCGACACCGGCGACCGGTCCGCTCTTGGCGGCGTCATCGCGGCCACCACCCTCGCCTTCTACGCGATGGTCGGCTTCGAGGACTCGGTGAACATGGCCGAGGAGTGCAAGGAGCCCAGCCGGATCTTCCCCAAGGTCCTGCTCATCGGCCTCGTCTCGACCGGCATCATCTACGTGCTGGTGTCGGTCACGGCGATCGCCCTTGTCCCCGCAGACGATCTCGGCGAGGGCGACACCCCGCTGCTCAAGGTCGTGCAGGCGGGCGCGCCGGGCTTCCCGATCGGGATCTTCGCGTTCATCACCATGTTCGCGGTCGCCAACTCCGCGCTGATCAACATGCTGATGGCGAGCCGACTGCTGTACGGCATGAGCCGCCAGCACGTGCTGCCGCCGCAGCTCGGTAGGGTGCACCGCACCCGACGGACCCCGTACATCGCGATCGGGTTCACCACGCTGCTGGCGCTTGGACTGATCACGATCGTCGGCGAGGTGCCCCAGCTCGGCGGCACCACCGCCCTGCTGCTGCTGTGCGTGTTCACCGTCGTGAACATCGCCGTCCTGGTGCTGCGCAAGGACACCGTGGACCACAAGCACTTCCGCGCGCCGACCGTGCTGCCGATCATCGGCGCGATCAGCTGCGCGTTCCTGGCCACGCCGCTCACCGACCGCGATCCCGCGCAGTACAAGATCGCGGGCGTGCTGCTGGCGATCGGCGTGGTGCTGTGGTTCGTCAACAACCTGGCCAACAAGAAGCTGGGCGTGAAGGCCGAGCTGCACCCCGAGTTCCTCGGCGAGGAGGGCGTGCCGCCCGGACCGATGAACTGAGCGGACGCGAGGACTGAATCTAGAACAAGTTCTACCTTTCCTGGCATACTCCGATCGACCGTCCGACGCCGATCCCAGGGGTGCCATGTCCGCGAATCCGTCCACCGACGACCTGCTGGCCCTCGCGCGCTCCTCCCCCACGGCGGTCGCCGTGCACGACAAGGCCGCGTGGCTCGGCCTGTTCGCGCGCCAGCACATCATCGAGGACCCGGTCGGCGGTCGCCCCGTGCTGGGCGGCCTGTACGACCGGAAGTCGGGCCGACGCGGCGGCGACCCGCTGGCCCGGTTCTGGGACACCTTCATCGCGCCCAACGACATCAGCTTCGACATCGAGCACGAGGACATCGTCGACGGCCTGCACGTGGTCCGCGACGTGACCATCGAGACCCGGCTCTCGGCCGGGGTCGTGGCCAGGGCGCCGATGCACCTGCTCTACGAGGCCACCCTCGACGACGGCGAGCCGCGGATCCGCCGCATCGCCGCGCACTGGGAGGTGACGCCGATGTTCGCGCAGGTCGCAGGTGTCAGCCCCGAGCGGCTGACGGTCGCCGGCTCGATGAGCGCACGGATGCTGCGCCTGCAGGGCCTCGGCGGCACGCTCGCGTTCGGCAAGGCCGCGCTGAGCGTGGGCAAGAAGGGCAAGGACGCGGTCCGGCGACTGATCGACTCCGCGCAGCGCGGCGACGCGCCGGCGCTGAAGATGCTCGGCGGCAACGCGATCACAGACCTGACCAAGGTGATCGCCGCGGGCGACGCGGTCACCGCCACCGGGACCGTGGACGGCGCGCACGCGGTGCTGTTCGCCTACCTGGACCGCAAGACCCACACCGTCAGCGAGTGCAAGGTGTACCGCGCGGCCTGATCGTGTCCGGGTGATACTTCTCGGATGCCGCACCGCATCGCCGACCCCGTTCGCTTCGAACCGGTCCAGGACCCCCGACCGTCCGATCAGCCGTGGCCGGCGATGACGTGGCCGGTCCCGGCCGGTACCGAACTCGTCGGGACGTCGGTCCGGCTGACGCCGCTCGACCCGGACACGGGCGCGCCCGAGCTGTTCCGCGCCCTTGACCACGACCGCGTCTGGGCACACGTGCCCTGGCGACCGTCGGACCCGGAGCAGTTCGCGGAATTCCTCCGCGAGCGGTGCGCGCAACCGGAGTGGCAGCCGTGGACCGTACGCACGGTCGGCCCGTGCGGAGCACTCCCCGCGGGCGCCGTCGTCGGCATCAGCTCCTATCTGGATGTCGCGGTTCGTGACGCCCGGCTCGAGATCGGGATGACGCTCTACACCCCCGACGTCTGGAGCAGCGCCGTCAACCCCGAGGCGAAGTCTCTCCTGCTGCGTTACGCCTTCGAGGAGCTGGGGGTTGGGCGCGTCCAGCTCAAGACCGATGTGCGTAACGTCCGCTCCCAGCAGGCCATCGCCCGGCTCGGCGCCACCTACGAGGGGACGCTGCGCCGCAGTTTCCGGCGCGAGGACGGCACCGTCCGGGACAGCGTCCTGTTCTCGATCATCGCCGAGGACTGGCCCGACGTGCGGGCCCGGCTCGCGGCGCGACTCGACCGGGCGGGGTCGCCGGCCTGACCCCGCCTACGCCAGGCCGGATCCCTTCCGCGAGCGCAGAAGCCGCCGCCACCGCCCGGCACGCCGACGCCGGAACAACTCGTCGGCCATCGGTTCGTCCACCGCAAGGATCCGCACCTCCCCCTCCTGCCCGCACCACGACTCACCGAGGTGCCGAACGGAGACGCACACCCCGGTCTGCACGTCGAGGCGGATCACCGTGTCCGCATTGGGAACCCAGGTCATCTGATCGAGCGATTCCGAGCCGCTGAGCAGGGCACAACAGTCGCAGCGCGGTTCGTAGTCGGGCGTGGGCCGAACCCGCGCCTCCCAGGCCGAGCGCCCGTGGTGGGTGACCTCGCGGACATCGCCGATCTCGACCCCGACGGACAACTCGACGGGGTCGAGCAGGGCGACCCAGAAGTAGTCGGAGTGAAACGGCGGGTCGTAGTCGATGGTGGTGTCCTCCGGCCGCTCCGATACCAGCCCGTTGTCACCACAGGTTGGATCTACGTCCGTTGGCCACACTCGGGCGATGGGAACGCCCATGCCGCTGCTCGAGTACCCCACCCGTCCGAACGGCGGGGCCTCGGACTGGATGTGCGCGACCTGGCCCTTCGATTCCACCCGCAGCCGATCCGGCCGCGCGATCCACGCATGCTCGACCGTCCCCGAGCGATCGACCTCGAACTCGAGTGTCGACCACCGCCACGGTGATGACCTGGCGAGCGCACGAAAGTCGGTGACTGCGGGCATCATCGCCCCCTCAGTAGCCCTCGGGCAACGCCGTGAACATGTCCCGGGTCACGGCCACCGCGTTGTCGGAGCTGCCGCCCCTGACCACCAGCGTCGCGAACGCGATGTCGCCGCGGTACCCGACGAACCACGCGTGCGAGCCGCCGTCGACCTCGGCCTCACCGGTCTTGCCGTAGATCTCGCCCTGGTCGGCGATCCGGGTGGCGGTACCGCTGGTGACCACGTCGCGCATCATCCCGCGCAGGCCCTCGACCATCTCCGGGCTGATCGGTGGGTGGGCGCCCTCGATCTTGGTCTCCTCCCCCGAGATCAGCGTCGGCACGGGCGTCGACCCGTTCGCGATCGTCGCCGCCGCCAGCGCCATCCCGAAGGTGCTCACGACGACCTTGCCCTGGCCGAAACCGTCCTCGGTGCGCTGCACCAGTTCCGGTGCGGGCGGGACGGATCCGGAATCCGTCGGCAGGCCCGGCACGTCGTAGTCGGGCCCGATGCCGTAGCGCGCGGCTGCCACCGTCAGGGCGTCAGGCGCCATCTCGCTGGCCAGCTTGGCGAAGGTGGTGTTGCACGAGCGCGCGAACGCGGTGCTCATCGGCACCGTGCCCAACGCGAACTCGTTGTAGTTGGGCACCGACCGTTCCCCGATGACGATCCGTCCCGGGCAGCCGACGGGGGTACCGGGCTGGGCGAGGCCGTTGTCGATCGCCGCGCCCGCGGTGACGATCTTGAAGGTGGAGCCGGGCGGGTACAGGCCCGTCGTCGCGACCGGGCCGTCCCTGTCGGCGGCCTTGTTCTGCGCGACCGCGAGGATCGCACCGGTGGACGGCTGCAGCACCACCATCATCGCCTGCTCGGCCCTGGCGTTGACCGCGTTCTGCGCGGCCACCTGGATGGGCCGGTCCAGGCTCACGGAGAAGGACGGCGCCGGTTGGGGTTTGGTCTCGGTGAGCACATCGATGTCCACGCCGTTCTTGTTGACGGTGACCACGCTCCAGCCGGCCTTGCCGTCCACCTCGTCGATGACCCGTTTCTTGACCTGACCGATCAGGTCGGGGGCGAAGTCGCGATCGGTGGAGACCAGGTCCGCCTCCTCGGTGACCGAGACCCCGGACACCCCGCTCAGGGCGGCGGCAACCGCGTCGTAGTCCTCCTGCCGCAGGCTCGCCACCAGATAGGCGCCGCTGACCGAGGTCGCCGACTCCACGATGGACTGCGGGGTGAGCGTCGAGTCGAACGGCTCCAGCGCTGACGCCAGCGCAGTCGCGGCCGCGGTGGGGTTGGCGGACTCCTTGGCGTTGAACTTGATCCGCTGGATGGTCCCCGGCACCAGCACGTCCGAGCCTGCCCGCTCGTTGACGCGGGCCCGCGGCGCCGGGGTGGCCCGCAGCGTCATCGTCTGGGTGTCGCCGAGCTTCGGGTGCAGGTCGGTGGCGTTCCAGCGGACCGCCCACTCGCCGTTGCGCCTGCCCATCTGCAGGTCGCCGGTGTAGGTCCACACCCGGTCCTTGGGCAGATGCCATTCGTAGGTGTAGCCGACGGTCGCGGTGTCGCCGTCCACCCGGACCGAATCGGTCGTCGCGGTGAGGGATTCGGCCTGCAGCCCCTCCCAGGCGGCGTCGAGCGCGGAGCGGGCGTCCGCAGGCCGGTCGGACAGCGCGGCGGCCCGCTCGGTGTCCCGATCGGCGACGGCGTCGAGGAACTCCTGCGCGGCCGGTTCGGGGCCGTCCGGCTTCGGGGTGCACGCGACCGCGCCGAGTACGAGCGCGCCCGTGACGACGAGCGAGGAGAGGATGCGGGGTGCGGCGGTGGAGATCATCGCCTGCCATCGTAGGTGGGCTCACGGCCGAGACCGGGAAGGCACCCGCACCGTGCGCGCTTTTCACCCCGACCGGGGTACCACTCGCGCGCGGGCGGCGAAGCCGCTAGTCCAGCAGGACCGTCGAGAAGGTGCCGACCTGGGTGAACCCGATGCGCTGGTAGGTCCGCCGCGCCTGGTGGTTGAAGCTGTTCACGTAGAGGCTCGCGGTGCGGCCGGACGCCACCACCGCCGCCGCCACCGCGGCGGTCCCGGCCGCGCCGAGACCGTGGCCCCGGTACTGCGGGTGCACCCACACGCCCTGGATCTGGCCGACCTGCGCGGACATCGAGCCGACCTCCGCCTTGAAGGTCACCTCCTCGCCGTCGAACCTGGCCCAGGCCCGACCCGCGGCGATCAGGCCCGCGACCCGCCGCCGGTAGCCGCGGCCACCGTCGTTGGAGCGCGGGTCGACCCCGACCTCCTCGATGAACATCGCGACCGCGGCCGTGAGGTACGGCTCGAGCTGATCCATCCGCACCGGACGCACGTACGGATCCGGCGCGACGACGGGCGGCGCCGAGAGCGCGAGCAGCGGCTGCTCGGCGCGCACCTCGCGCGCCGGACCCCAGTCGGTCTCGAGCATCTCCCACAGCGGCAGGGCCAGCTCGCTGCGGCCGACCACCGACGAACACATCCGCGGTCCGCGGCACGCCCGGTCCGCGAAGGCCCGCAGGTCGTCGAGGTCGCCGCGCAGGGGCACCATGTTCGCGCCCGAGAAGCACAGCGATTCGGCCGGACCGCCCCTGCTCCAGAGCTCGCCGTTGATCGCTCGCGGGTCTATCCCGAGGTCCTGGATCCGCGCCGCGACCATGCACGAGGCGATCGGGTCGGCGTCCAGCACGCGCAGCACGTGCACCCTGTCGCGCGCACCGAGCTGCCTGGCGCCGAGCAGTTTGAGCACCGAGTCACCCCCGCGTCGGGTCGTCGGGATTCGAATTGTCTGGTGTTCCCACGATACGTGCGAGTTTCAGCTGACGGTAACGACCGGGGAACCCGATGCAGATTGGTCCTCGCCGAACTCCTCGGCGATCCGCATCGCCTCCTCGATCAACGTTTCCACGATCATCGCCTCGGGCACCGTCTTGATGACCTTGCCCTTGACGAAGATCTGGCCCTTCCCGTTGCCGGACGCGACGCCGAGGTCGGCCTCGCGGGCCTCACCGGGACCGTTGACGACACAGCCCATCACGGCCACCCGCAGCGGGATCTCCATGCCCTCGAGGCCGGCGGTCACCTGCTCGGCGAGCGTGTAGACGTCCACCTGGGCGCGCCCGCAGGACGGGCAGGACACGATCTCCAGCTTGCGCGGACGCAGGTTGAGCGACTGCAGGATCTGCGTGCCGACCTTGATCTCCTCGGCGGGCGGCGCGGACAGCGAGACGCGGATGGTGTCGCCGATGCCCTCCGAGAGCAACGCACCGAACGCGACCGCGGACTTGATGGTGCCCTGGAACGCGGGGCCCGCCTCGGTCACGCCGAGGTGCAGCGGGTAGTCGCACTGCGCGGCGAGCTGGCGGTAGGCCTCGACCATGATCACCGGGTCGTTGTGCTTGACCGAGATCTTGATGTCGCCGAAGCCGTGCTCCTCGAACAGGCCCGCCTCCCACAGCGCCGACTCGACGAGCGCCTCCGGGGTGGCCTTGCCGTACTTCTGCATCAGGCGCGGGTCGAGCGAACCGGCGTTGACGCCGATCCGGATCGGGATGCCCGCGTCGCCCGCGGCCTTGGCCACCTCGGCGACCCGGCCGTCGAACTCCTTGATGTTGCCGGGGTTCACCCGCACCGCCGCGCACCCGGCGTCGATGGCGGCGAAGATGTACCGCGGCTGGAAATGGATGTCCGCGATGACCGGGATCTGGCTCTTCTTCGCGATCGTCGCCAGCGCGTCGGCGTCCTCCTGGCGGGGGCATGCCACCCGCACGATGTCGCAGCCGGACGCGGTGAGCTCGGCGATCTGCTGGAGGGTGGCGTTGACGTCGTGCGTCTTGGTGGTGCACATCGACTGCACCGACACCGGGAAGTCGCTGCCGACCCCGACCGATCCGACCTGGAGCTGTCGGGTCTTGCGGCGCGGCGCGAGGACGGCGGCCGGGCCTTCGGGCATGCCCAATCCGACGGGGCTGGTCACGTGGATGCCTTCTTTCGTAGCGTCAGGACAAGTTTAGCGAGCACTAGAAGATCTTGATCGGGTTGACGATGTCCGCGGTCAGCGTGAGCAGCATGTACGCGCCGCCCAACGCGATGACCACGTAGGTGATCGGCATCAGCTTCATGTAGTTGACGGGTCCGCCCGCGGGCAGGCCGCGGCGCGCGCGGATCGAGTCGCGGATCTTCTCGTAGATGGTCACCGCCATGTGCCCGCCGTCGAGCGGCAGCAGCGGCAGCAGGTTGAAGATGCCGAGGAAGAAGTTCAGCGTCGCCAGCAACCCGATGAACAGGTCGATGTAACCGCGTTCGGCCATCTGGCCGCCGATGACGGAGGCGCCGACGACGCTGATCGGGGTCTCGATGTCGCGTTCGCCGCCGGTGACGGCGGTCCACAGGTCCGCCACCTTCGACGGCATCTGGACCAGGGCGTCCACGCTGCGGACGAAGACGTCGCCGGTGTAGACGAAACTGCCCGGGATGGCGGAGAGCGCCGAGTACTCGAGGAACGTCGGCGGCGCCTTGATGCCGATCGCGCCGACGTCGCGGGAGACGGGCGGCAGCGGGTTGCTGTTCGTGGAGTCGGGGTTGTTGACCCAGCGCTGCGCCTGCTGCACCTGCACGTCGACCACCTGGGTCTGACCGTCACGGTCGACGGTGAACTCCGCGGTGCCCGAGAGCGGCTGCGTGGCCTTGACGACGTCACCGAAGGTCGAGGTCGGCGTCCCGTTGACCGCGACGACCACGTCGCCGGGCAGGATGCCCGCCTGCTGCGCGGGCCCCTCGCCGGTGCAGTCCGCAAGCGCGTAGTCGCCGTCCTTGCCGCTCTGCGTTGGCGCCACGCACGTGACGCCCTCCACGACGGCCCTGGTCTCGGTGTTCGGCAGCCCCCAGCCGACGGCCTGGATGTAGACGAGCACAAATCCGAGGATGAAGTTCATCGCGATGCCGCCGGACATGACGACCAGTCGCTTCCACGTCTTCTGCTTGTACATCGCCCGGTCGACCTCGTCCGGCGCGAGCTCGTCGTGCTGGGTCATGCCCGCGATGTCGCAGAAGCCACCCGCGGGGATCGCCTTGAGTCCGTACTCCGTCTCGCCACGGCGGAAGGAGAAGATCTTCGGCCCGAAACCGATGTAGTAGCGGCGGACCTTCATCCCCAGCGCACGGGCGGTCCACATGTGGCCGGCCTCGTGCAGAGCGATGGAGACCGTGATGCCCAACGCGAACAGCACCACACCTATGACGAACACCATGCGGCTCTAGTCCTCCTGCTTGACGAGCTCGTGTGCCCGTGCGCGCGCCCACCCGTCCGCGGCGAGCACATCCTCCACGGTAGCCGGTGGCGCGGTCCACTCGTCGCCACCAGCGAGAACGCGTTCGACGGTGCGCACGATCGCCGGGAACCGGACGATCCCGTCGAGGAACGCCTGCGCGACGACCTCGTTGGCCGCGTTGTAGACCGCGGTCAGGCAGCCGCCGGCCTTACCTGCCGCCCTGGCCAGGTCGACGGCCGGGAACACCGATGCGTCGAGCGGCTCGAACGTCCAGGTCGACGCGGTGGAGAAGTCGCAGGCCGCGGCGGCACCGGGTACCCGGTCCGGCCAGCCGAGCGCCAGAGCGATCGGCAGCTTCATGTCCGGCGGGCTGGCCTGGGCGAGGGTGGAGCCGTCGGTGAAGGTGGCCATCGAGTGCACGATCGACTGCGGGTGCACGGTGACGTCGATGCGGTCGTAGTCGATGCCGAACAGCAGGTGGGTCTCGATCAGTTCGAGGCCCTTGTTGACCAGGGTCGCCGAGTTGAGCGTGTTCATCGGGCCCATCGACCAGGTCGGGTGTGCGCCCGCCTGCTCGGGGGTGACGGCCTCGAGGGCGTCGGCGGTCCAGCCGCGGAACGGGCCCCCGGAGGCGGTGAGCACCAGCCGGTCCACCTCCTCGGCGCGCCCGCCGCGCAGGCACTGCGCAAGCGCCGAGTGCTCGGAGTCCACCGGCACGATCTGACCGGGCGCCGCCGCGGCGGTGACCAGCGGGCCGCCCGCGACGAGCGACTCCTTGTTCGCCAGCGCCAGTCGAGCGCCGGATTCGAGCGCCGCGAGCGTCGGTTCGAGGCCGAGGGAGCCGACGAGAGCGTTGAGCACCACGTCCGCCTCGGTGGTCCGGACCAGTTCGGTGACGGCGCCGGGGCCGCTGAGGGCGGGGCCGTCGAGACGGGCGGCAGCCTCGGGGTCGGCGACCGCGACCGCGCTCACCCCGGTCTCGCGGATCTGGCGGGCCAGCAGGTCGATGTTGCCGCCGCCCGCGGCCAGACCGACGACGGTGAACTTGTCGGGATTGGCCGCGATGACCTCGAGGGCCTGGGTGCCGATTGATCCGGTGCTGCCGAGCAGGAGCACGCGCGTAGGTTCTGCCACCCGTCCATTGTTCACGACGGCACCTGAGAAGAAGCTGACAGGACACCGATGCGGGGCGTCGAAGTGATACCGACGCGCGGCCTAACGGAAGGTGTCGGCGTTGGCCGCGGCCCACTGCGCGAAGGTCGTGGCCGGGCGTCCTGCGACCTCCGCGACCGTGGCGGTCGCCCGCTGCGGCGCACCGACCAGCGACGCGACGGCGGTCTCGAGGTAGAACCGGGCATTCACACCCATGACCGGCTCGAGGATCTCGACGGCCTCTTCGACCGGCACCCGGACGTACTCCACGGGCCGGCCCAGCACCGCGCCGAGTTCGTGCACCCGCTCGGCGCGCGAGAGGGCCGTCGGCCCGGTCAGCTCGTAGGTGCGGCCCTCGTGCCCACTGCCGAGCAGCACGGACGCGGCGACCCTGGCGATGTCGTCCATCGCGATCGGCGCGCTGACCACATCGGGGTACGGGTCGCGCACCTGTCCGGTGCGTCGCACCTGGTCACCCCACACGAGGTCGTTCTCGAGGAACTCCCCCGCCCACAGGTGTGTCCAGGCGATCCCGGACCGCTCGACGGCCGAGGTGACCGCGCCCCACCACGATTCGTGCTCCCCGGACAGGTCCACGATGTGCCGGACCCCGGCCTCGGCGGCCAGCGACACCACCTCCTCGACGGTGTCCGGGGTCGGCGCCAGGTACATCCTCTCCACCCCATCGAAGGCGGCGGGCAGCGACTCGGGCCTGCGCAGGTAGCCCTCGGCGACCTCGACGCCACTCGGCAGCATCGCCTTTCTGGGGTTGTTCGTCAGGGCCCGGACATCGGTTGCGCCTGCCGCCAGGAGGTGGTCGACGACCAGTCGGCCGATGTTCGCGGTGGATCCGGTCACCAGAATCGTCATGTAGTACACCGTACGGTTCAGGCCGCCACCCGGCCACCCTGCCAGGATGGCGGGTATGGATCTCGCCAGGCTGCAGACCGCGCGGCTGACCTACCCCGAGGTCGGCGGCACCCGCGCCGTGCTGCCCGACGGGTACCACCACGTGCACGAGAGCGCCGTCATCGGAGTCGGCGTCGAGGACTTCGAGCGAGCGAAACGCGTACTGCTGCAGTGGGACATGCACCGCCGCGCCGGACTGCGCGTGCGGGCCACCGACGATGAGGCCGTCGAGGGCGCCGTCGTGATCCTGCGGCTCGGACCGGGTCCGCTGGCCGTCACGGCGCCGTGCCGGGTGGTGTACCGGATAGACGAGCCGCGGCGGTCCGGCTTCGCCTACGGCACTCTGCCCGGACACCCCGAGCGCGGCGAGGAACGCTTCGCGATCGAGCTCGGCGAGGACGGCCGGGTGCGGGTGGTCATCGACGCCTTTTCGACCGGCGGCGGTGCGCTCACCCGGCTCTGCGGCCCGGCGAATCGGGTGGTGCAGCGGTTGATCACGCGCCGCTACCTCGACGCGTTCACCCGAGCTCCCCTGGCGCGCCGCCCCAGCTAGGTACGACGCACGGTCGTATGCCACGATATGCAGGCACACGCACACCCGTACGAGCAGGAGGATCGACCGTGGCCACCGAGCTGGATCCCAGCGTGAACGAGCCCCTCGTCGCCGCACACGTCGACACGGCAGAAGTTCCGTCCGCAGCCTGGGGCTGGAGCGGCGAGGCGCCGCGACTGTTCCGCTTCCTTGGCTGGTTCTTCGCAGCCTTCCTGCTCGTCTACACGATCGGCAACCACGAGGGCAAGGTCGAGGACCTGTGGCTCGTCGGAATCTCCGCCGGCATGGTGTTCCTGCTCGTGCGCGACATCATCCGTCGCCGCAAGCCCCGGTAGCCAAACACTTTCCACAACGGCCGCGCCGCTCCCCTCGGAGCCGCGCGGCCGTTGTGCGTCGAGGCTCGGATAGTGTCCCGGGTGCGATGCGCGCCGGGGGGCGCGCGAACGGGGGGAATCCAATGAGCGTCGTCAACTG
Source organism: Rhodococcus sp. OK611 (assembly GCF_003050885.1). NCBI lineage: Bacteria > Bacillati > Actinomycetota > Actinomycetes > Mycobacteriales > Nocardiaceae > Rhodococcus > Rhodococcus sp. OK611. The sequence goes on along the minus strand of NZ_QAOZ01000013.1, from coordinate 96,665 downwards.
TCTACGGGCACTGCGGTTCGCACCGCCGTGGGCGGTCGGGGCCATGTGCGCCTTCATCACCTGCGCTCTCGCTGTGGCGCTTCTCGGCACCCTCGGCCTCGATGTCGGGATCGGCACGGTCGTGCTCGGCCTGGCGTTCGGGCTGGGCGCCGGGGTCGCCATCGCATTCAGCACCGTCCATCGCCGACGCCGCTATCGCGATACCGCGACGATGCGGACCTTTTTCGCGGCGATCGACACCGGCCGCCTCCCCGAGCACCTCGACCAGGAGCAGTGGGGATCGATGATCGGAAGCGAGATCACCGAGCGTACCCGCGCGCAATCCTCGTCATGGGCGTTCCTGATCCTGGCCGCGGGCCTCGTCGTCAACGCCGCCGTCAACGAACCCCGCTGGTTCTACGTCGCGACCGCGGTCTTCCTGCTGGGCCAGTTCGCGTGGATTCGGGTGTCCACCCCGCGAATCCTCGCCTCACTGACCTCACTCGCCGCGCAGGGACGGGCGCGCGGATACCCCGCGATCACCCAGTTCCGCTGAACGGGCTCAGTTCTCGGCGGCGAGCTGCCCGCAGGCCGCGGCGATCTCCTGGCCGCGGGTGTCACGGACGGTGCAGGACACGCCCTGCGCGACGACCCGGCGCACGAACTCACGCTCGACGTCCTTGGGGCTCGCGTCCCACTTGCTGCCCGGTGTCGGGTTCAACGGGATCAGGTTCACGTGCACCCGCGAGCCCAGCGCCTTGTGCAGCTTCTTGCCGAGCATGTCGGCGCGCCACGGCTGGTCGTTGATGTCGCGGATCAGCGCATACTCGATCGACACCCGGCGACCGGTCTGATCGGCGTAGTACTTGGCGGCGTCGAGCACCTCGGCGACAGTCCAGCGGTTGTTGACCGGGACCAGGGTGTCGCGCAGCTCGTCGTCCGGGGTGTGCAGCGACACCGCGAGCGTCACCGACAGCCCCTCGTCGGCGAGCTTGCGGATGGCGGGCGCCAGCCCGACCGTCGACACGGTCACCGAGCGCTGCGACAGCCCGAGGCCGTCCGGCGCGGGCGAGGTGATCCGCCGGACCGCGGCGACCACCCGCTTGTAGTTCGCGAGCGGCTCCCCCATACCCATGAAGACCACATTCGAGAGCCGGCCCTCGCCACCCGCGACGTCGCCGTCCCGCATCGCCGCGGCCGCCGAGCGGACCTGATCCACGATCTCGGCGGTGGAGAGGTTCCTGGTCAGTCCGGCCTGGCCGGTCGCGCAGAACGGGCACGCCATCCCGCAGCCGGCCTGGCTGGAGATGCACAGCGTCGCGCGGTCCGGGTAGCGCATGAGCACGCTCTCGAGCAGCGTGCCGTCGTTCGCCTTCCACAGCGTCTTGCGGGTGGTGCCGTCGTCGCATGCGACGTGCTTGACCGCGGTGAGCAGCGTCGGGAATAGCGCCTCACTCACCTTCTCGCGCACCGACGCGGGCAGGTCCGTCATCTTCTCGGGATCGGCCTCGAGCCGGCCGTAGTACTGACGGGCCAGCTGATCCGCCCGGAATCCGGGCAGGCCCAGCTCCTGAACGGCCGCCTTCCTGCCCTCGGAGTCGAGGTCGGCGAGGTGCGTCGGCGGCATGCCGCGACGCGGAGCGTTGAACACGAGCGGGACTGAAACGGCCATAGTGTGCTCCAGTGTCCCATCCGGCACCCGCGACATGCGAATTCTCGTCGCGATGCGCGTGCAATCACACATCCGGTGCGAAATGATCGGGGCATGGCGCACAGCGACGGACCCAACCCGGACGACCTGAGCGACGACCCGCGTGGTGCGACCCAGCCGGCGCCCGCCGCCGAGCCGCCGGTGGACCCCGCCCAGGCCGCACTCGATCGGCACACCAGCCTCGGGCATACCAAGGCAGCCGCCACCTGGACCGGCCTGGTCATCGGCGTCCTGGTCCTGATCTTGCTGCTGGTGTTCATCCTGCAGAACCTCGACAAGGTCGGGCTCAAGCTGTTCTTCTGGGAGTTCTCGCTGCCGCTCGGCGTGAGCCTGTTGCTGGCCGCGATCGCGGGCGCGCTGATCATGGCCCTCGCGGGCGGCGTCCGCATCGTGCAGATCCGCCGGTTGGCGAAGAAGGCCAGTTCCACCACCCACTGACCCGCCTGTGCGACGGCGCACATTACTTACGCAAACTGGCTCGGCACCCCCGGCGAGAGGACGATGAAAGACGTCGTCCCGATCATCGGAGGAGTTGCTGTGACCATTCACGCGGAGCGTCGAGGGGTTGCCGCCCCACCCGATCTCGCCCGGTCCTGGCTGCTGGTGCCCGCCACCAAGCCCGAGGCTTTCACACCACCCGCCGAATCCGGGGTGGACGCGGTGATCCTCGACCTCGAGGACGCGGTGTCCCCGCCCGCCAAGCCCGCGGCCCGCGCCCGGGTGGTCGAGTGGCTCAGCCGCGGCGGCAGCGCCTGGGTCCGCATCAACGACGCCACCACGCCCTACTGGGCCGACGACCTCGCGGCCCTCGCGGCGGCTCCCGGCCTGGCCGGGGTGATGCTCGCCAAGACCGAGAGCGGCAACCAGGTCGACGCGACCGCGGACCGGCTGCCCGAGGGCACCCGCATCCTCGCGTTGATCGAATCGGCGATGGGCCTGGAGGCCGCGCCCGAGATCGCCAGGGCGGACGGGGTGTTCCGGCTCGCGTTCGGCAGCGGCGACTTCCGCCGCGACACCGGCATGAGCGACGACCCGATGGCGATGGCGTACCCGCGGTCCCGCCTCGTCGTCGCCAGCCGCGCGGCCCGGCTCACCGGACCGATCGACGGCCCGACCATCAGCACGAACGAGACCGTCCTGCAACGCGATTCGGCGCTGACCGCGTCCATGGGGCTGACCGGCAAGCTCTGCATGCACCCCGATCAGGCCCTCGCGGTCAATCGGGCGCTGAGCCCGAGCCAGGACGATGTCGTCTGGGCACGAGATGTGATCGCCGAACTCGGCGAGGACGGCGAACGCGTGCGTGACGGCAGCGACCTGCCGCGCCTGGCCAAGGCGAAGAAGGTCGCGGACCTCGCCAGGTCGTTCGGCCTGGACTAGGCCCCGGCTCCGCGATTCGCCGAACACGGCCCAGGTCCCGATCGCGGGACCTGGGCCTTTTCGGTGAATCCGCGCGGGCTCGAGTGGTGTCGCCGCGACAACCCGTGGTGTCGTCGCGGCCGCAGGCACCGTCGTCATGCCCAAAACTCCCCAAGAACGCCCCATTGCGTCGCATCTCCAAAATCTTCTTCGCGAGCATAAGATCGCCTTGACCTGCATATTTATCAATTTCGCATCACAGTGACACCACTGTGATGCCAGAAGTGACACCCCACCCCTTGTGCCGACACCCGAGTGGTGTCATAGTGGTGTCATGAACCTGACAAGATACGTCGACGAGCTACAGCACCAGCTCGCCACCGCAGCCGCCGCAGGCGGCGACGAGGCACGTGAGCTCGCCGACCGCCTGACCGCCCCGCTCGACGCCGCCGTCCGACTCGTGCTGCTCGAGGCGCTCTCGACAGCGGCGAACGAGATCACGGCCGAGCTCGCCCCCGGGTCCGTCGACGTGCGCCTCCAGGGCCGTGACCCGGAGTTCGTCGTCACTCCCCCGCCGGCCTCGGCATTCGACAACGCAGAGCCCGCGACGGCGGAGCCCGCGCTGCCCACGCCCCTCGACCCCGACGACGTCAGCACGTCCCGCACCACGCTCCGCCTCCCCGACCAGCTCAAGGCCCAGGTCGAGGCGGCGGCGGCCCGTGAGGGCGTATCCCTCAACACCTGGCTCGTGCGCGCGGTCGCGGCCGCTGTTCAGCCCGCCGCACCGTCCCGCGCCACAGCACGCACCTCCAGCACCGCCGGTCGGCTGACCGGCTGGGTGCGCTGATCTAACACCCCGAACCCCAGACCCGCGCCCCGCCAACAGGGGCCGACACCACACCCCGAGGACACACCATGCCTATTTTCGCGACCCCAGAATCGATCACCGTCGCCGTCGACATCGCCGCAGGCGCCGTCAACCTCGTCGCCAGCGATCGCGCCGACACCGTGGTCACCGTCCGCCCCAACGACCCGAACAAGTCCGGCGATGTCAAGGCCGCCGAGGAGACCCGCATCGACTTCCACGACGGCACCCTCACCGTGCAGACGAACACCAGGTGGAAATACCTCACCAAGTCCGCCGTCGACATCACGATCGAGCTCCCGACCGGTTCCGCCCTGCAGGGCGGCGCGCTCGGCCCCCTGTTCGCCCAGGGTCGGCTCGGCGCCTGCTCGTTCACGAGCCGCGCGGGCGACGTCCGGATCGACGAGGCCGGCAGGCTCGACCTCCGCGCGACGGCGGGCTCCGTCGTCGTGGGACGCGCCCTCGGCTCCAGCGAGATCGTCGTCACCGCAGGCGGCGTGCGCATCCGCGAGCTCGACGGAGACGCCAGCATCAAGAACCCGAACGGCCCCACCGAGATCGGCCAGTCCACCGGGATCCTGCGGGTGAACGGTGCCCACGGGCCCATCACGATCGAGCGGTCGCTCGGTGACACCACTGCCCGGTCCGCGCACGGAAACATCCGCGTCGAGCAGGCCATCAGCGGCCGGGTCCAGCTCGAGAGCTCGACCGGCGCGATCGAGGTCGGGGTGCCCGAGGGCACGGCCGCCTGGCTCGACGCCACCGCGCAGCACGGCAAGGTCCGCAACCTCCTGCACGACGCCACGGGCCCCGACGAAAACGACAGGACCGTCGAGGCACGAATCAGCAGCACCTACGGCGACATCGTCGTCCGACGTCCGCACGCCTGAACCGAGCCCCAACAACCCACCATCGAAGGAGAACCCATGACCACCACCGTCCGCGGTCCCGCGATCGAGGTCGCCGGTCTGCGCAAGTCGTACCGGTCGAAGGCAGGCGAGCAGCTCGTGCTCGACGGCGTCGACCTGATCGTCCCTGCCGGCACCGTGACCGCCCTGCTCGGCCCCAACGGGGCAGGCAAGACCACCGCCGTCGGCGTGATGTCCACCTTGCTCGCCGCCGACTCGGGCACGGTCCGCGTCGCGGGCCACGACGTGGCGAGTGAGCCCGAGGCGGTGCGCGCGTCCATCGGCGTGACCGGCCAGATCACCGCCGTCGACGAGCTGCTCAACGCCACCGAGAACCTGCGGCTCATGGCCGACCTCAACCACCTCGGCCGCACCGAGGGACGCCGCCGGATCACCGACCTGCTCGAGCGCTTCGACCTCGCCGTCGCCGCGCGCAAGCCCGTGGCGACCTTCTCCGGCGGCATGAAACGCAAGCTCGACCTCGCGATGACGCTCGTCGGCGCACCGTCCGTGGTGTTCCTCGACGAGCCGACGACGGGCCTCGACCCGCGCAGCCGTCGAGTCCTGTGGGACGAGGTGCGGACGCTCGTCGCCGCGGGCACCACGATCCTGCTCACCACGCAGTACCTCGAGGAGGCCGACAAGCTCGCCGACTCGGTCGCCGTTCTGAACGAAGGCCGCATCGTCGCCGAGGGGACGCCCGCCGAACTCAAGGCCGCGCACGACACCGGCTCGCTCGACGACGTGTTCCTCGCCCTCACCGAGCCCCCCACCGAGACCGAGAACGACCCCGCCACCACCGAGGAGAACGTCCGATGACCACCATCGCCACCACCGCTCCCGCCACCCTGCGCTCGCGCCCGGCGACGGATGTCCTCACCATGCTGCGGCGCAACCTCCTTCGCGCGGTGCGCTACCCGGGGCTCACCATGTTCCTCGTCGCCGGCCCGCTGGTGATGCTCGTGCTGTTCGTGTACATCTTCGGCGGCGCCCTCGGCGCAGGCGTCATGCCAGGGGTCGCCCCCGGTGCCGACGGGCGAGCGGCGTACCTGGACTACATCACGCCCACCCTGTTCATCCTCACCATCGTCGGCGCGGGACAGTCCGTGGCCATCAGCGCCGCCATGGACGCCGCGAGCGGGATCATGGCGCGGTTCAAGACCATGGCGATCTCGCCGGGGTCCGTGCTCTCCGGGCAGGTGCTCGGCACGGTGCTCCAGTCGCTGGCAGCGCTCGTCCTCGTGCTCGGCGCCGCACTCGCGATGGGCTACCGTCCCGACGCCGACGTGCTCGACTGGGCCGCGCTCCTGGGTCTGTTCGTGCTGCTGGGCCTCGCCCTCAGCTGGCTGTGCGTCGCCATGGGGCTGAACGCTCGCAGCGTGGAGACGGCCAGCAATACCCCGATGATCCTGCTGCTGCTGCCCTTCCTCGGTAGCGGGTTCGTGCCGGTCGAGACCATGCCGACGGCGGTGCGCTGGTTTGCGGAGTACCAGCCGTTCACGCCGATCATCGAGACCGTGCGCGGGCTGCTCGCCGGCGGCGCGGGGCTCGAGGGAGCGGTGGTTGCGCAGGCCGTCGGCTGGACCGTGGCGATCGGCGTCGCCGGATACGCATGGGCGCGCTCGCTCTACCGCCGCGAGCGTCGCCTCTGAACCATCCACGAGCTGTCAGGGTCACACCGGGGAATCTCCCGGAGTGGCCCTCACAGCTCGTTGGTGGAGGGGATCGGTTGGGTCGCGAACCGGTCAGCGCGCGGCATCGATCTCCTCGCGGCGCAGGGCGATGATGCGGGTGAGCACCTGCGGCGGCAGCGGCCGGTCCGCGGTGAACCTGATCGTGCCCTTCGAGAGCGAGTAGCCGCCCAGCTCGGGCGCGACCGCCTCGACGACCGCCGCGCTGAACGGGAACACCGACAGGTGCGTGGCCGCGGCGCGCACGGCGAGCAGCGGCCTGTCCCGGTAGCGCAACGCCGGCATGCCGTAGCTCACGCCCTCGGTCGCGTCGGGGGCCAGTTCCAGCGCGCGCACCCGGATGCCGTCGAGCAACGACCGCTCGGGTTCGTCGAGCGTCGCCAGATAATCGGTCAGCTCAGCCATCGGGCCATCATGCCCCCGCCCGGCGGTCTCGGGCAGGCGGATCGACTCAATACAGCAATCCGGCGGGCGCGCGCCTGGTGTGGATCCGGTAGCCGACCTCGAGCGACAGTCCCGGGGTCTGCGCATAGGCGCGCTGCGCGATCTTTCCGCTGAACTCGATCCCGAGCACGGCGCGCAGGGACTCCCTGCTGTCGAACTCCCACCGGGTCCGCACCCGCGAGAGCTCGAATCCCTGTGCGGCGAAGAAGGACTCGACTCCGGCCGGGTCGTAGTGCGGCAGGTCCGTGCGCATCCACTCGCCGTACGGGCCGACGGTGGCGTCCAGGTCGACCACCGCGAGCACTCCCCCTGGCCGCAGGACCCGCATGGATTCGGTGATGCCCGGCCCGCAGCCCGCGCCGAAGAAGTACGCGGTCCGCGCGTGCACGATGTCCACGGAGTTCTCGGGCAGCGGGATCCGCTCGGCGGAGCCCGCCAGCACCGTGACGGTGTCGAGTCCCGCCGTGCGCCTGCGCGCCCGGTCGACCAGCGGTGGGTGCGGCTCGACGCCGATCACCGACCGGGCCCCCGCCGCGAACACCGGTAGGTGGAAACCGGTGCCGCAGCCGAGGTCCAGCACGTCGCGCCCGGCCCAGTCCGCGACCCGCCGCAACTCCGCGAAGACGGCGCCGTCGGCGTCCTGGGCGCGGTTCTCCACCTCGTAGACGTCCGGCCAGTGCCAGATGTTGGGGCTCGGGATCGGTGCCGTCACGACTGCGCTCGCACGGTCACAGCAGCGCGGTGAACACCAGCCAGGTGACGAACGCGGACGGCAGCAGCGAGTCCAGCCGGTCCATGATCCCGCCGTGCCCTGGCAGCAGCGTGCCCATGTCCTTGATGCCGAGCTCGCGCTTGACCTGCGACTCGATCAGGTCGCCGGTGGTGGCCACCAGGACCAGCACGACGCCGAGCACCACACCGACCACCGCGTCGGCATCGAGGATGAGGGTGACGGTGAGGACCGAGCCGATCACACAGAAGAGCAGGGAACCGGCGAAGCCCTCCCAGGACTTCTTCGGGCTGATCGCGGGCACCATCGGGTGCTTGCCGAACAGCACACCCGCCGCGTAGCCGCCGACGTCGGAGCACACCACCCCGATGATCAGGCAGAAGATCCGTCCCGGACCGTCCTCCTGACGCACCATCAGCGTCGCGAACGAGGCAAGCAGCGGGATCCACGCGGCGACGAAGACCGCGACACCGGTGTCGCGGAGGAAGTTCTGCGGGGTGGCCTTCAGCCCGCCCTGCAGCAGTCGCCACACCATGCACACGAGCACTGTGCCTGCGAACCCACCGAGTACGCCGGTGGTGCCGTACGGCCAGCCCAGCCAGATCGTGGCCTGCCCACCGAGCAGCAGCGGGACGAACGGGACCGCGATCCCGCCCTCGCGCAGCCGCTTGGTGACCTCCCACGTCGCGACGGCCATGGCGGCCGCCACGATGGCGAAGAACAGGTTCGGGACGTAGAGCAGCGCGACGACGAGCATCGCCCCGAGTCCAACGCCGACCCCGATCGCCGCGGGCAGGTCGCGTCCTGCCTTGGCGTTCACGGCCGCGGCGGCGCCCTGGGGCGCCGAGCCTTCGGTTGACACTAAACCTCCAGCAATTCAGCTTCCTTGTGCTTCACAAGTTCGTCGATGTGCGCCACATACTTGGCGGTGGTCTTGTCGAGTTCCTTCTCGGCGCGCCCGACCTCGTCCTCGCCCGCGTCGCCGTCCTTCTGGATGCGCGAGAGCTCGTCCATCGCCTTGCGGCGGACGTTGCGGATGGAGACCTTGGCGTCCTCGCCCTTGCCCTTCGCCTGCTTGACGAATTCGCGGCGGCGTTCCTCGGTCAGCTGCGGCACCGAGATGCGGATGATGCTGCCGTCGTTGCTGGGGTTGAGCCCCAGGTCCGAGTTGCGGATCGCGGTCTCGATCGGACCGAGCTGCGCGGCCTCGTAGGGCTTGATGATGACCATCCGCGCCTCGGGCACGTTGATGCTCGCCAGCTGGGTGATCGGCGTGATCGACCCGTAGTACTCGATCACGATCCGGTTGAACATGCCCGGGTTCGCCCGGCCGGTGCGGATTCCGCCGAGGTCCTCCTTGGCCACCGCGACGGCCTTTTCCATCTTCTCCTCGGCGTCGAAGAGAGCTTCATCAATCACGGTGTTCCTCCAGGCTCGGCGGGTGCGGTGGGATGGTTCATGACTTGACGAGTGTTCCGATCTTCTCACCGGCCACCGCGCGCGCGATGTTCCCCTCGGTGAGCAGGTTGAACACCAACATCGGCATCTGGTTGTCCATGCACAGGCTGAACGCGGTGGCGTCGGCCACCTTCAGTCCCTGCTCAATGACCTCGCGGTGGGTGATGTCGGTGTACATGGTCGCGTCCGGGTCCTCCCGCGGATCCGCGGTGTAGACGCCGTCGACGGCCTTGGCCATCAGCACGACCTCGGCCCCGATCTCGAGGGCGCGCTGCGCGGCCGTCGTGTCGGTGGAGAAGTACGGCATGCCCATGCCGGCGCCGAAGATGACGACGCGGCCCTTCTCGAGGTGCCTGCGCGCCCGCAACGGAAGGTACGGCTCGGCGACCTGGCCCATGGTGATGGCGGTCTGCACGCGGGTGGCGACGCCCTGCTTCTCGAGGAAGTCCTGCAGCGCAAGGCAGTTCATCACGGTGCCAAGCATGCCCATGTAGTCGGACCGGGACCGGTCCATGCCGCGCTGCTGCAGTTCGGCGCCGCGGAAGAAGTTGCCGCCGCCGATGACGACCGCGACCTGCACGCCGGAGTTGACGACGTCGGCGATCTGCTCCGCCACGGTCTGCACCACGTCGGGGTCAAGGCCGACCTCGCCACCACCGAACATCTCGCCACCGAGCTTGAGGAGGACGCGCTTGAAGCCGTCCCGTCGGGGTGCGGAATCGGTCGGTGCGGGTTCGGTCATGGCTCTCCTCGATCGTCGGTGCCGCGCTGGGCGGTGTGTGGCCAGCATGAATGGGCCACCCGGTGTTCTGGCCACAGATGACCACTCCATCCTGCCTTATCCGCCCCCGCGAACGGCGCCCGGGGCCGACGACGCGCGCGGCACACACAGAAAGGCCCCGCACCCGGAAACCGGGGCGGGGCCTTTCGGTGGAGCTGGTGCCGTCTAGCTGGCGCCGACCTCGAACCGCGCGAAGCGGGTGATGGTCACGCCAGCCTCGTCGAGAAGCGCCTTGACGGTCTTCTTCGAGTCGGTGACGGAGGACTGCTCGGTGAGCACGACGTCCTTGAAGAAGCCGTTGACACGGCCCTCGACGATCTTGGGGAGCGCAGCCTCGGGCTTGCCCTCCTCCTTGGCGGTCTCCTCGGCGACGCGGCGCTCGGCCTCGACGATCTCCGCGGGGACCTCGTCACGGGTGACGTACTTCGCCTTGAGCGCGGCGACCTGCATGGCGGCGGCGCGAGCGGCCTCCGCAGCGGCGTCGCCCTCGCCCTGGTACTCGACCAGGACGCCGACGGCGGGCGGCAGGTCGGCACTGCGCTTGTGCAGGTAGGTCGCGACCGGGCCGTCGAACGCGACGACGCGACGCAGCTCGAGCTTCTCGCCGATCTTCGCGGACAGCGCCGCGACGAGCTCGTCAGCGGTCTGGTCGCCCGCGGAGGCGGCCTTGAGGGCGTCGAGGTCGGCAGGCTTGGCGGCGGCGGCCGCGGTGACGACCTTGTCCGCGAGCTCCTGGAACTCGGCGTTCTTGGCGACGAAGTCGGTCTCGCAGTTGAGCTCGACCATGACGCCGTCCTTGGCGACGACCAGGCCCTCGGCCGTGGTGCGCTCGGCGCGCTTGCCCACGTCCTTGGCGCCCTTGATGCGGAGCAGCTCGACGGCCTTGTCGAAGTCGCCGTCCGTCTCGGCAAGCGCGTTCTTGCAATCCATCATTCCGGAGCCGGTGAGCTCGCGGAGCCGCTTCACGTCAGCGGCGGTGTAGTTCGCCATTGGGGGCGAGCCTCCTTGAGTGAGATTCGATGCCTGGGGTGGAGCATGAAGTGAAGCGGCCCTGACCTTGGAAGGTCAGGGCCGAGTCACTAGGCCTGCGGGGCCTCGGCTGCGGGAGCCTCGGTCGCCTCGGCTGCGGGAGCCTCGGCTGCGGGAGCCTCAGCTGCGGGAGCCTCGGCTGCTGCCTCCGCCTCGGCGGCGGGGGCGGCCTGCGAGAGCAGCTCCTGCTCCCACTCGGCGAGCGGCTCGGCGCCGGCCTCGGGCTTCGCGTCGTCCGCGGAACCGCGGCCCGCGCGGGCCTGCAGGCCCTCGGCCACCGCGGAGGCGACGACCTTGGTCAGCAGAGCGGCGGAGCGGATCGCGTCGTCGTTACCCGGGATCGGGTAATCGACCAGGTCGGGATCGCAGTTGGTGTCCAGGATCGCGATGACCGGGATGTTCAGCTTGCGAGCCTCGGAGACCGCGAGGTGCTCCTTGTTGGTGTCGACGACCCAGATGGCCGACGGGACCTTGGCCATGTCCCGGATACCACCGAGGGTGCGGTCGAGCTTGGTCATCTCACGCGTGAGCATGAGGATTTCCTTCTTGGTGCGACCCTCGAAGCCACCGGTCTGCTCCATCGCCTCGAGATCCTTGAGGCGCAGCAGACGCTTGTGGACGGTGGTGAAGTTGGTCAGCATGCCGCCGAGCCAGCGCTGGTTCACGTAGGGCATGCCCACGCGGGTCGCCTCTTCGGCGATGGACTCCTGCGCCTGCTTCTTGGTGCCGACGAAGAGGACGGTGCCGCCGTGGGCAACGGTCTCCTTGACGAACTCGTACGCCTTGTCGATGTACGTGAGGGTCTGCTGCAGGTCGATGATGTAGATGCCGTTGCGGTCCGTGAGGATGAAACGCTTCATCTTCGGGTTCCAGCGACGGGTCTGGTGCCCGAAGTGGGTACCACTGTCGAGCATCTGCTTCATGGTTACGACAGCCATGGCTGTGTACCTCTTTCATAGCCGGTTGACGCAGGCGATCGGTGATCCCTGCCCTGGCGCCCGCCAGCCCCCGGACCTGCACGAGTGCAGGACCAGCCGGAGGCCGTTGTTCATGCGCGGGCGCGCGAAGTCGGACTGTGCGTGCACAGACCGCATGGACAGTGTACGGGCTGACACCAGCAGGTCATAACCGGCGCTGTGGACAGCCGATCTGTCCACAGATCGCCCGACGCGGCCCCTGCGGCGACCCGGCGTGGCCCAGGGTGGAGCGATGCGGATCCTGACCGTTCTCGGATTGTGCGCGATCGTCCTGCTCGGCGGTCCGTCACCGAGCACGGCCGCGCCCGACGGCTACTCCTGGCCGCTGCGTCCGCGCCCGGCGCTCGCGCGGGCCTTCGACCCACCCGAACACGACTGGCTGCCCGGGCACCGCGGCGTCGACCTGGTCGGCAGCCCCGGCCAGGCGGTGCTCGCGGCGGGCGAGGGAGTGGTGGCGTTCGCGGGCGTGGTGGCGGGCAAGCCGGTGGTCTCGATCGATCACCCGGGCGGGCTGCGGACCACCTACGAGCCGGTCCGCGCGGCGGTCGCCGTCGGCGGGCGGGTGGGGCGCGGGACGCCGCTCGGCATCCTGGAGCCCGGACATCCCGGGTGCGGGACGTGCCTGCACTGGGGGCTGCGGCGGGGCCGCGAGTACCTCGACCCGCTCGGCCTTGTGCGATCGGCGCCGGTCCGGCTCAAGCCGCTGGGCGCGGAGGGCAGGCGGAACTAGCTCCACTCGGCGACGGCATGCCTGCCCGAGGAGGCCGGGAAGTCGTCGGCGACCATCGCCGCGAGCTCGACGAAGGCCCGGCGGGTGGCGGGCCGGAGCAGGTTCAGGTCGATCTCGGCGCCCTCGGCGAGGTGCTCGTCGAAGGGCACCACCTGGACGGCCCGGCACCGGGCGAGGAAGTGCCTGCTCAGCTCGTCGAGATCGATCGTGGACGCGCCCGGCCGGGCAGAACTGATCACCACGACCGTCCGTTCGACCAGGTGCCCGTAGCCGTGGTGCTGCAGCCAGTCCAGGGTGGCCGCGGCGCTGCGGGCCCCGTCGATCGCGGGCGAGCTCACCAGCACCAGCGAATTGGCAAGCTGCAGAACGCCGTTCATCGCCGAGTGCATGATTCCGGTGCCGCAGTCGGTGAGGATGATGTTGTAGTACACCTGCAGGATGTCGATGACCGACCGGTAGTCGTTCTCGCTGAACGCCTCCGACATGGCCGGGTCCTGCTCGCTGGCCAGCACCTCCAGCCGGCTCTCGGCCTGCGAGGTGTGCCTGCGCACATCGGAGTAGCGGCGCAGGTTCGGCGCGTCGGCGAGCAGATCGCGCACCGTCGAGGCGGTCTGCAGCGGGACCCGGGTCGCCAGGGTGCCCATGTCCGGGTTCGCGTCCACCGCGATCACCTGGTCCCCACGCAGCGAGGCGAAGGTCGAACCGAGCCCGACCGTGGTGGTGGTCTTGCCGACTCCGCCCTTGAGCGAGAGGAAGGCGATCCGGTAGTCGCCCCGGATCGGCTGGTTGATCCGCTCGACCAGCGCCTGCTGTCGCAGTTCCTCGCCGGACTGACCGGGGTTGATGACCCCGCCGGAGATGCGGTGCACGGCCGCGCGCCAGCCTGCGTCGGGGGCACGTCGCGGCCGCTTGAGCAGCGCCCCGGCGACCAGGTCCCGGTTGGTGGGCTGGTGCGGCGGCGCCGGTGGGCGGATCGGCTCGGTCCAGGTCGGCTCGACCGGGGCGGGTTCGGGCTGCGCCCAGCCGGGTTCGACGGCGTGGTTGGGCCCGGTCCACGTTTCCTGAGGGCCGGCGGGCATCGCGGATACTGCGGGTGCGGCTGCCGACCACGCGGGCACCGCGGTGGGCGGCGCACTCCGATCCGTCCAGGCCGGCTCCTCCGCGGGCGCGGCGGCTCCCTGCAGCCAGGCCGGCGTCGAATGATCGCGGTTCACAATTCCCCCGAATGTGTGGCAGATCTGCGGGTTCGACCCGCAGCAGTCTGGGCGAGGCTACCAAGTGGAGCCTGGACATCGCCCCCTACCGGGGAGAAGCATCGGTGACAGGCAACCACAGGAGGCAGGCCATGTCCGGATTGGTTCGCAAGAGTTTCGATTCACCCGAGGAGACCCGCCCGTTCGAGGACGGCAAGGGCAAGATCGATCTGGTCGACCTTGCAGGCGGAGCGGTCGGGCGCGGGGTTTTCGAACCCGGCTGGAAGTGGTCCGACCACGTCAAGCCGATCGCCAAGACCGACAGCTGCCAGGCGGCGCACGTGGGCTACTGCGTCTCCGGACGCATGGTCGTGGTCATGGATGACGGCGAACGGCAGGAGTTCGGTCCCGGCGACGTGATGATCGCCCCGCCCGGTCACGACGCGTGGGTGGTCGGCGACGAGGCCTGCATCCTGGTGGACTGGCAGGGCTTCGCCGACTACGCGAAGCAGTAACCGCCGTCAGGCCCGTGGGTGCGCCTGATCGTGCACCGCGCGCAGCCGCGCCACCGACACGTGGGTGTAGAGCTGCGTGGTGGCCAGGCTGCTGTGCCCGAGCAACTCCTGCACCACCCGCAGGTCGGCGCCACCCTCGAGCAGGTGGGTCGCCGCCGAGTGCCGCAGCCCGTGCGGGCCGAGACTCGGCGCGCCGGGCACCGCCTCGAGGACCTCGTGCACGACGCTCCTGGCCTGCCGCTGATCGATCCGGCCACCGCGACGGCCGAGCAGCAGCGCCCGGCCGGAGCGCTCGTTCACCAGCGCGGGGCGTCCCGAGGTCAGCCAGGCGTCGACGGCGGCGGCCGCCGGTCCCCCGAATGGCACCGAGCGCTGCTTGTTGCCCTTGCCCAGCACCAGGAGCACCCGGCGTTCGAGGTCGACGTCGTCGAGGTCGAGGCCGCACAGCTCCCCGACCCGGATTCCGCTGGCGTACAGCAACTCCACGATCAGCCGGTCCCGCACCGCGATCGGTTCGAGCTGCGCGGCACCGGATTCCGCGGCCTGCATGGCCTCCGCCGCCTGGCCCTGGCGCAACACGGCAGGCAGGGTGCGGTGCGCCTTGGGTGCGACGAGGCGGACGCCGGGATCGCGCGGGATCCGGCGGGTGCGGGTCAGCCAGGCGGTGAAGGTGCGGGCGGCCGCTGTTCGGCGGGCCAGGGTGGTGCGCGCCACCCCCGCCGACGCCTGCGCGGACAGCCAGGACCGCAACGCCCGCAGGTCGATGTCGTCGAGGCCCGCGTCCGGCGAGGCGGCCGCGAGGTGCGCGAGCAGCGACCGGGCGTCGGCCAGATACGCCCGGACCGTGTGCTCGGACCGGCCGCGCTCGAGCGACAGGTACTCGCCGTAGGCATCGAGGTGCGACGCCAACCGCGTTGGCACCTCGCCCGGTTCCTGCCGCTTCGCATGCGAACTCATGTTCGCACCGTGTCCCCCGGACGGGAATAAATCAAGCACCCGCGCCGCTGGGTCCCTCATGTGAGCCGAACCATTCCGATCCCGATGCTGTTGATCCTCGCCCTGCTGTCCGCGATCGCGCCGCTCGCGACGGACATGTACCTGCCGGGCCTGCCCGCGCTCGGCGAGGACCTCGGCACCTCGGCCTCGACGGTCCAGCTCACCCTCACCACCTTCATGGCGGGCCTCGGCATCGGCCAGCTGATCATCGGCCCGCTCTCCGACGGATGGGGGCGGCGCAAGCTGCTCATCGGCGGCACCATCGTCTGTGCGATCAGCGGCGTGGCCTGTGCGCTCGCACCGTCGGCGGAGGTGCTCATCGGCGCCCGACTGCTGCAGGGCCTCAGCGGCGGCGCGGGAATCGTGTTGGCGCGCGCGGTGATCGCCGACCGGGCCAAGGGCGACAACGCCGCGAAGCTGTTCAGCATCATGATGATCATCGGCGGCGTCGCCCCCGTGCTGGCCCCGCTGATGGGTGGCGCGTTGCTCGGACCGATCGGCTGGCGCGGCATCTTCTGGGTGCTCGCCGCGGCCTCCGTGGTGATGCTCGTCGGCGTGCTGACGCTGGTTCCCGAGACGCTGCCCGTCGAACGACGGCACGGCGGCGGTCTCTCGGCTCTCGCGCACAACATGCGGTACGTGACCGGCAACCCCCGCTACGTCGGGTACGCGCTGACGTTCATGTTCGGATTCGGCGCGCTGTTCTCCTACATCTCCGCCTCGCCCTTCGTGGTGCAGGACGTGCTCGGCCTGACCCCCGGTCAGTTCTCGATCGTGTTCGGCGTCAACTCGATCGGCATCGTCGCGGGCAGCATCGTCAACACGAGGCTGATCGGGCGGTTCCACGCCCGCCAGCTGCTGAGGTTCGGGGTGTCGATGCTGCTCACCGCAGGCACCCTGCTGCTGCTCGAGGTGACCGTCGGCGCCGCCGCGACCGCGGTCGTGCTGCCCCTGCTGTTTCTGGTGACCACCAGCCTCGGATTCATCATGGGCAACGCCACCGCGCTCGGGCAGTCCGAGGTGACGGCCGCCGCGGGCACCGGGTCCGCGCTGATGGGCGCGGGCCAGTTCGGCCTGGCGGCGCTGATCTCGCCGCTGGTCGGCGGGTCCGCGCTGGGGATGTCGATCGGCATCGTGGTCTGCGCGGTCGCGGCGATGACGGCGCTGCTCACCCTTGGCAGGCCGGCAAAGCCGGCGGACACCGGTGCCGACGTCGCGGCGGCCCGGGTCTAGACCGACGGCGTGACGCGCCCGGCGTCGACTACACCGTCTGGGACCCGGTGTCCGCGATGATGATCCGGTGAGCAACCGCAACGGGACGGGCAGCAGGTTCCTGGCACTGGTCGCCGCGCTGGCCGTGTTCGGGCTGGCCGCGGGGGTGCTCGGCGCGATCGGTTGGCGCCACGCGACCCCGTACGCCGACTACTCGCCCACGGAGCCGAACGGCCGCCTGGGCGTGCGGACGATCTACTACGGGTTCATGTACTTCCCCGGCCCGCCGTGGCTCCCGGCGCTGCTGATCTTCCCGGCCGTCGGCGCGACGATGCTGGCCGCCGTCGGTGCGCTGGTGGGGTTGTCCGGCTGGCGGTTGGTCCGCCGCGGGGGCGGCGGCCGAGGGCCGTTGTTCGCGGTCTTCGTGATCTGCGGCCTGGTCTACGGCGCGATCGTCGCGCTCGTCGGCGGCATCCATCCGCCCCAACTGGGCCAGCCCTTCGCGCTGGACCGAACACCGACCGGCGATCCCACCACCGCATCACTGCCGTGGCACATCGACCTCGGGCCGACCTGGCTCAGCTTCCCCGCCATCGGCCTCGCGCTGGGCCTGATCATCGCGATAGCGCTCAGCGGCACCGGGATTCGTCTGGTTCGCCGCGACGCGTCGGTCCCCGTCGGCTAGCGCGGGCGTTCGGGGTTATCGGTGGCCGCGAGCTCCGATTTCCACACCCGGAACCCCTCCTCGGTGCGGCCGCGTCGCCAGTAGCCGGAGATCGACGCCCATTCGGCGGCGACCCCGCGCTCCTTGCGGATGTAGGCGCGCAGACCGTGCATCACGGCATGCGCCTCGCCGTGGATGAACACGTGTGGCTGACCGGGCAACCACGGCACGGCCTTGACCGCCTCGATCAGCGGCGCGTTGTCGCCCGCCCGGTCGTCGCCCACCTCGTCGGCGGCGCCGCCGCGGTGCACCCAGGTGACCTGCACTGGCGCGGGCGATGGCAGGGGCACCTCGTCGTCCGGGCCCGCGACCTCGAGCACCACCCGCGCCACCGCGTCCGCGGGCAGCGCCGCGACCGCCGCCGCGACCGCGGGGATGGCCGATTCGTCGCCTGCGAGCAGGTGCCAGTCGGCGTCCGCGCGCGGCGCATAGGCCCCGCCGGGCCCGTACAGTCGCACGCTCTCCCCCGGCTGGGCGGACGCCGCCCACGGTGCGGCCACTCCCTCGTCGCCGTGCACGACGAAATCGATGGCGACCTCGCGGTTTTCGTCGTCCACGGAGCTGACGGTGTAGGTGCGCAGCACCTGATCGTCATCTGGCCCGAAGATCAGCTTGACGTAGGCGTCGGTGAAGTCGTTGGGGACGAACTCCTCGAAGCCGGGGTCGCCGAGGTAGACGCGCACCAGGTGCGGGGTCAGCCGCTGAGTGCGCGAGACCGTGAGGGTGGTGATTCGCCTGGCCATTCCGACACCTCTCGATAGTTAGTGTTACCTAACACAGTACCGGCTGACTCGAGGTGGATGGCGTGATTCCCCTCTCTCTCGGCCACGGCCTGAGATACTGCTGCCTGGCCGATTCGCCGTGTGCGTTCGACCGTCCACGCCGGGGCGAGGTGAACCAACCCCGCCGCCAACGACTTCCGCGTCTTTTCTCGAGGGGCAATGACACACATCCGCCGCATCCGTTCGCTCGCCGTCCTCCTGCCGCTGACCGCCGTCCTGCTCGGCGGGTGCTCGGCGGCCTCCTCCGAGCCCGGAACGGCGGAGGCGGCGGCATGCGTCGACGCGACGTTCCCCAACGCCACCGCCGAGGAGCTCGTCGACGTGCTCCGGCCGAGGGGCGACGGGACCACAGACTCCGTCGAGCAGAACCTGGTGGACCAGTTCGCCGCCTCGCGCCCGGCCCAGGTCGAGCGCGTCGGACAGAGCACGGTCTTCCGGAACGTGCCCGAGGGCGGCGACGCCGGGTACGCAAGCGCCGTCTGCGCGGACAGCCGCTGGGACGACATCACCGCGGGCGCGATCACGCTGAGCCCGCGCGCCGAACGCGCCGCCATCGTGTCCGCGGGCCACGGCTACTGCGAGGCCTACGAGCAGATGCTGCCCGCCGCTGTGTCGACCGGCTCCTGGGACGACTGGGCGGGATACACGGCGGCCCTCATCGGTGCCCGGCAGTCCGCCCTGGACGCCGCGAAGGCCGCGGGTCGCGACTCCTCGGCCGAGCAGCAGGCGCTGGAGGAGGAGACCAGGGCCTACGACGCGGCGCGGCAGCACATCTGCCCGCAGTTCGGCTGACGCCCGGCTACGCCTCGCAGACGACGTCTTCGCTCGGCAGTGTGCCTTCCCTGAGGTAGTCGTTCACCGCGTCGCGCGCGCAATCGTTGGGGTAGTCCGGGAACACGGCATGCGTGCGTCCCGGCACAGTGACCAGCCTCGACCCTCGCATTGCCCGGTGCATGCCAAGGCCCTCCTCGTAAGTGGTCCTGGTGTCCCCGAGCGACTGCACCTGCAGCGCGGGGGTGTCATTGCCGATCTCGACCTGCTCGATCGGTTCCCCACGCCAGAACGCACACGGCGTAATGGAATTGTGCACGGATCCGAAGATGGGCTGGTCGGCGCGAGCGCGTTCGATGTTCTGCCAGTACCACTCCGGGTCCGTCGGCATCGCGCGGTCGCCGCAGAGGATGGCCAGGGTCGACGCGTAGTCGGGTCCCGTGCCTGACTCCGGGCGGAACATCGCTTGCAGCAGGCCCGCGAGTTTCGGCATCGGCGTCACCTGCTTGCCTGCCGCGAACTGACGGAGCTGCACCAGGGCGTCCGCGAAGGCGGCGTTGTCCGTGTCGCTGGTGGCATAGAAGTACAGCACGAACGGCAGCGTGTGGTCGTCGAGCGTGAACTGCCCCACCGTGATCGGGGTCGCCGCCGCGTCGGCGATCAGTTGCTCGATGCCCGCCCGCACCTGCGCCGGGGCGGCCCCAAGGCCGTAGTCGTCGTCGCGCTGCGCCGCCCAGCCGGCGAAGCCGTCGATGGCCTTCTCGTTGGCCGGGCCCATGTCCCGGAACATCTCGATGCCGTACTTGGCCGGATCGGCCGCGCTGTCGAGCACCAGGCGATCGATCCTCTCCGGAAACATCTGGCTGTACGTCGCGCCCAGCACGGTGCCGTAGGACCAGCCGTAGTACGAAGCGGTCTCCTCCCCCAGTGCCTCGCGAATTACGTCGAGGTCCCTGGCGATGTTGGCGGTGTTGATGTGCGGCAACACATCCGGATACTTCTCCCAACACAGGTCGGCGGCCTTCGAGGCCCGTTGCACGTTCTCGTCGAACCCCGATCGCCCGGCGCCGGTCGAGCGGAACCAGGTCATGTCCGTCAACCCACAGTCGAGCGGGGTACTGGCGCCTAGCCCGCGGGTGTCCATCCCGATGATGTCGTAAGCGGCGGACACGTCGGGGGTCATCCCTTCGCGCAGGTTGGCAGGCATACCAAGGCCGCGGCCGCCCGGTCCACCGGGGTTGGTCAGGAGGATGCCGCGCCTGCTGTCGGGGTCGGTGGACGCCATCCGGGAGATCGCGAGTTCGATGGTCGCGCCCTGCGGATCCCGGTAGTCGAGCGGGACGTCGACAGTGGCGCACTCGCTGCCGGTCGCCGCGAGTTGCTCGTCGGCGCAGGCCGCCCACGAGACGGGCTGCCGGTAGTAGCGGTCGAGGTCGGCGGCCGACGCGCTCGATAGCGGGCCTGTGGCCTCCGGATCCGCCTGGGGCTGAGCGCATCCGGCGAGCATGGCGCCCACCGCTGCCGCCGCGGCCGTGATGACTGTCAGTTTTCGCATGCGCGTGTACCTCCTGAATTCGGGCATGACAGATGGACCCGCAAGTGACGCGGGCATGAATGGGTGAATCGGTGGTGTGCGGCGCTAGGCGCCGTCGGCGAGCCGGGCGGCCACCGCCCGGACGAACCTCGCGTAACCGGATGAGGCGTTGTTGAAGCGGTGCTCATCCATCAGGGCGGCCATCCGCTCGTCGTCCCTGATGTACGGGACCTCACTGGGACGCATCTGGTCGGGCAGCACCTCCGCCATGAAGGCGCAGTAGTCCGTTGCGAGCGCTTCGATCTCGGCGGCGCCGGCGTCGTCCCCTAGCCGCGAAACCCGGCCGATAAGATCGACGCCGCGCGCCCGATGGGGTTGTGCGAGCACCCGCCGGTGGATACTGAGCAGCCGCTCGCTCACGTCGGGACTCCCGGCCGAGACTGCGAGCACGAGCAGCAGGAACTCCTTCTCCTGCGCGACCCATTCCGGCGACACCCCCGCGGCGAGGTACTCCGACATCACCTTCGCGAACTCGTCGGGCAGCTCCGGATCGAGGCTTCCTCGCAGGTCCGCGATGGTGCGGCGGCGGAGCGCGATGAGCCGGGACTGCTCGGCCAGTTCATCGTCCAGCGCGTCGAGCGCCTGGTGGATGCCGCCGGTCTCGCCATCGAGCAGATCGCCGATCTGGGCGATGGACAGTCCGAGGTCGCGAAGCCTGCGGATGCGGCTGAGCTGGACCAGGTCCTGCGCGCCGTAGCGGCGGTACCCGTTCGCCTCCCGCGGGGGCTCCACGAGCAGGCCACGGGCGTGGTAGTGCCGCACGGTCTTCACAGTGGTGCCCGCCAGTGATGCGAGTTCGCCGACCGTGAGCATCACCGATCACCGCGCCTTCGGGCGTCGCTCGGGGTCTCGGTGCTCGTCATGCCGACCATTCTGCAAGCCTGCCCCAGGGGCAGGGTCAAGTCACAGCGTCATCCCCGCCTGAACCATCGTCTCGTCCGATCCCACCAGCTCCAGCACCGACAGCGCGCCCCACACCGACTCGATCGGCACACCCGCCCCCCAACCGCTCGTGCAACTGGATAACCTCAGCTCAGGCGGTGTCGTCTGACTGAACGACAGCAGTTTCAGGGGACTGCCGACCCGTACCGTTCGGTCTGTCAAACTCTCCGAGCAATCACTGAGCTTGACCCTCAAGAGACGGACTTGGAATGCTCCCTCCCGCTGGCTGGCACTCGGACCCATACGATCCAAGCGCAAGTGAGCGCTACTGGGACGGCGAGAGATGGACCGACCAGGCGCGTCCGCGTGTGGCCGGTAATGGGGCCAAGAAGAAGCATCAAAATTGGCCTTGGCTGGTCGGTGCGGCTGTGGTTGCGTTCATCGCATTCGGGGCAATGACCGACGGCGGTGATACCGGATCCGATGCCGGAACGACGGTTACCGCTACGGTTCAACCGGTTTCCTCGACGCCGCGCGCAACGACAACAACGAGGACGGTTCCGCCCTCATCGCAGCCGGCCACGGTACCGGTTTCACCGGTTGTCGAGTCCACGACGCAGCGGCCGATCACCATCGAACCCACACTGTCACTCGAAGCCTCGTGCAGCGACTCGGACTGGCGGGAGTCGATGGGGCTCGAGGGCGACAGACTCTGCGGATCGACGTGGGTCCCGAGAAACCAGCCGCCAGCTCCTGCACCGCTATTCTCCCCTCCCACGACAACGGTGGCACCTGCGCCCGCACCGGTCTACTCGCCTCCAGCAGTGGAGCGATCCGGAGGAACAGTTCACCCGGGGTCGTTCTGCTCCACTCCAGGAGCGACTGGTGTCACCACGAAGGGCAAATCAATGGTGTGCGATGTCGCCAGCGACGGAAAGGATCGTTGGCAGTCCGCGTACTAGCCGGTGCCCAGCAGCCTGAGTCCCGAACCCTCCGGGCCTGCCACGATGGCCGGAACCCGCGGATTCGTAACTCTTTCTCCCGATTTCACCCGCGCCTGAACCACCCCGTCCCGTCCGAGCCGACCAGCCCTGCCAGCTCCAGCACCGGCAACGCGCCCCGCACCGATCCGATCGGCAGCCCCGAGCCC
The DNA here is from genome assembly GCF_003050885.1 of Rhodococcus sp. OK611. NCBI lineage: Bacteria > Bacillati > Actinomycetota > Actinomycetes > Mycobacteriales > Nocardiaceae > Rhodococcus > Rhodococcus sp. OK611. The sequence goes on along the minus strand of NZ_QAOZ01000013.1, from coordinate 74,184 downwards.
TCCGACAGCTCGCGGACGCCCACCGACCCCGATGCGGGCAGCGCGTCGTACACCAACGCCGCCTTGGCGGAGAGACCGTCGAGCGCGCGCACCGGGCCGCCGTCCTCGCCTGCCACCCCCACCGGCCCGGCCGCCTCCACCACATCGGCGGCCCGCGCCGCGAGCAGCGCCTCACCCTCCCGGATCATCCGGTGGCACCCCACCGAGGACGCCGAGGTCACCGGGCCGGGCACCGCCAGGACCGGACGGCCCAACCGCGACGCCCACGTCGCGGTGTTACGCGCCCCGCTGCGCGCCCCCGCCTCAACCACCAGCACCGCGTCCGCGAGCGCGGCGACCAGTCGGTTGCGGGCCAGGAAGCGGTGCCGGGCCGGAGGCGTGCCCGGCGCATATTCACTGACGACCGCCCCCTCCCTGGCGATCTCGCGCAGCAACCGCGCGTGCCCCGCCGGATAGGCCCGGTCCACCCCGCACGCCAGCACCGCCACCGTCGCACCACCCGCGGCCAGGGCGGCGCGGTGCGCAGCACCGTCGATCCCGTACGCACCTCCCGAAACGACTGTCCAGCCCCGGCCCGCGAGGTCGTCGACGAACTGCCCGGTCACGTGCTCGCCGTAGCCGCTGGCGGCCCGGGTCCCGACCACCGCGACCGCCCGATCGGTCAGCTCGGCCAGCGGCCGCTCCCCCAACACCCACAGCGCCAACGGCGGCGCCGACTCCCGCTCGCGCCGCGAGTCGAGGCCGTCGAAGGCCAGCAGCCGCCACGCCGGCCAGTCCTCGTCGTCCGGCGTGAGCAGCCTGCCGCCGAGCCGCCCGACGAGGTCGAGATCGCGAGCCGCGGAGTCGATGTGCCTGCGCGCCTCCGTCCGCGTCCGCAGCGCCTCCGGCAACTCCGCCCCGCGCACCGCCCGCGCCGCCTCCAACGGCCCCACCGCCTCGACCAGTTCCACCAGCGGGGCACACGGACCCTGCGCCACCTGCGACAGATACGCCCAGGCCTCCCGTCGCGCACTCATTCGCCCCGCCGATCCCGGTAGCCCAGCGCACACCCCACCTGGTCCTCCCCTGGCAACGCCAGGCCGGACAGGTCCGCGAGCGTCCACGCGACCCTGAGCGCGCGGTCGGCGCCGCGGGCGGTGATCTGCCCCTCCCGCAGCGCCCCCTCCAGCGGGCGGAGTGCCCCACGAGAGATCCGGAACCGTTGCCGCAGAGCCGGGCCCGGCACCTCCGCGTTGGTCCGCCAGCCGAACTCACGCCACCGCTCGACCGCCGTCGCCCGGGCTGCCGCCACCCGCGCGCGAACCTCCGCCGTCGACTCGGCGGCCTCACCGTTCAGTGCGCCGACCGAGAGCGGCTGCATGCTCACCCGCAGATCCACCCGGTCGAGCAGCGGACCCGACAGCTTCCCCAGGTAGCGCCTGCGCGCGGTCGGCGCGCAGACGCAGTCCTCGGTGCGGGGCGGCGCGCACGGACACGGATTCGCCGCCAACACCAGCTGGAACCGCGCCGGATAGCAGGCCACCCCGTCCCGCCGCGCGATCCGGACCTCACCGTCCTCGAGCGGGGTGCGCAGTGCCTCCAGCGCCTTGACGCCCAACTCGGCGCACTCGTCAAGGAAGAGCACGCCCCGGTGCGCCCGGCTCACCGCGCCCGGCCTTGCCATCCCGGACCCGCCGCCGACCAGCGCGCTGATCGAGCAGGTGTGGTGCGGGGCGACGAACGGCGGTTCGGTGATCAGCGGCCGCTCGCTGGTGAGCAGTCCCGCCACCGAATGGATCGCGGTCACCTCGAGCGCCTCCTGCTCGCTCAGCGGCGGCAGCACCCCCGGAAGACGTTGCGCCAGCATCGTCTTCCCGATACCGGGCGGACCGGTCAGCATCAGGTGGTGTGCCCCCGCAGCCGCCACCTCCAGTGCCAGGCGCGCTTCCCCCTGGCCCGCCACGTCGCTGAGGTCGGCCGTCGTCCGCTCGGGCGGCACCTCCAGCGGGGCAGGCCCCGGCAGCACCAGCTCCCCGCGCAGCCACTCGATCACCTCCCGTAGGTTGCGCGCGCCCCAGACCTCGATGCCGTCCACCAGACCGGCCTCGGCCAGCGCCGGGTACGGCACCACCACGCTGGGTCGTCCCGCGGACTTGGCCGCCAGCACCGCGGGCAGCACGCCGCGGACCCCGCGCAGCCGGCCGTCCAGGGCGAGCTCGCCGAGCAGCACCGCCTTGTCCAGGTCCGTGCTCGGCACCCGTCCGTCCGCGACCAGGACCGCGCAGGCCAGCGCGAGGTCGAATCCGCTGCCGCCCTTCGGCAGGGTCGCGGGCGAGAGCGCCAGGATCACCCGCGAATCCGGCCATCGCTCACCGGAGTTGGTGACCGCGGCACGCACCCGGTCCCGCGATTCCTGTAGCGCGGTGTCGGGCAGCCCGACCAGGTGCACCCCGGGCAGCCCGCGGCCGATGTCCGCCTCGATCTCCACCAGCTGACCGTCGACACCGCGCACCGCCACCGCGTAGGCCCGCCCGAGCGCCATCAGAACACCGCGCGCAGGTGCTCGAGCACCGGATCCCGGCCGGACTCCACGACGACGGCGACCACGTCGAACCGCACGTGCCGCCAGCCGTGTGGCTGCTCGGCCAGCCACAACCCGGCCAGCCGGCGGATCCGGCCCTGCTTCGCGAACGTCACCGCCTCGGCGGGCGTGCCGTAGCCCCGGCCCGATCGCGTCTTCACCTCGACGAAGACGACCGCGTCCCCCTCCCGGGCGATGAGATCCAGCTCGCCGTAGCGGCACCGCCAGTTCCGCGCGAGGATCGTCAGGCCCGCTCGGGCGAGGTGGCCCGCGGCCAGCTCCTCACCCCATGCCCCCAGCTCCAGGTTTCGTGCCATGACCAGACCCTGCACCGCGTCCGGGACGAATCACGTCCGGCGGCGGCCGATTTCGCGGTACCTGTGGACGGATCCCGGCCTGTGGAGAACGCAGCCGACCGACCCTGTCACCGGCGACACCTACACTCGGCCGGTCGCCCGATCCCGCACACAGACAGGAGGCGGCGTGGCCAACCGCACGTACCTCTACACCACTCTCCTTGACCCACAGACGGATCCGGCCGCGGCCCGTACCCAACGTGTCGCGGGCGTCTCCGAGTGGTCGTACGCGATACCGCTGGTCCCCCGGATCCTGGTCTCCGTGGACCCCTGCACCCGCCAGTCGATCATCTGGGACGACACCCCCGGCCTGATCGCGGTCACCGCGCGCTGCGGCCCCGGCATCGCCCGGCTCGAGAAGTTCCTCAGCCGCATCGACCACCCCGGTCTCGGCACGATGGCCGAGGACGCGCTGCGCTTCCTGCGCGCCCACACCGACCCCGACGACCACTTCGTCCTCGAATGCGGCGAGATCTTCGCGATGGACGACGAGCCGTTCGCCGACCAGGGCGCGGCACTGGTGGCCGGGCTTGCCGACATCGACGCCGAGATGGAGGCCGCGCTTGCCGGGCTCGCGCCCACCAAGCCGAGCTTCTGGCAGCGGCTGTTCACGCCGTCGCAGGAGAGCATCGAGGAACCGCTCCGCGAGCTCGGACTGGGCTACTGGTCCGACGCGCTGTACTTCGAGCTCGACGGCCCGCGATAGGCCCGGCCGCGCGTCGGTGCCGCGGTCTACGCTCGTCCGGGTGAGTTCCGAGAAGATGCTGGCCCGGATCGGCGGTCTGCTCCGCCAGGCCGAGTCCACCACCAACCCGCACGAGGCCCAGGCCTTCATGGAGGCCGCGCAGCGCCTTGCCACCGCGACCTCGATCGACCTCGCCGTCGCGCGCTCGCACACCTCGCGCCGCGAGCAGCGCGTCACCCCCACCCAGCGGGTCATCGCGATCGGCGAGACCGGCAAGAAGGGCCTGCGCACCTACGTGCACCTGTTCGTCAGCATCGCTGCCGCCAACGACGTGCAGTGCGACGTCGCGCACAACTCGACGCAGGTGTTCGCCTACGGCTTCGGCACCGACATCGACGCCTGCGAGGCGCTGTACTCGAGCCTGCTCGTGCAGATGGTGCGGGCCTCCGACGCGTTCATCAAGTCGGGCGCTCACCGCCCGGTGGCGGGGGTCACCGCCCGGCTGAACTTCCAGCTCGCGTTCGCGGCCCGGATCGGCGAGCGGCTGGCCACCGCGAAGAGGGCCGCCGAGGCAGACGCGGTGCGCGCGGACGAGTCCACGGGCCCCGAACTGACCGGCACCGCGCTGGTGCTGCGCGACAAGCAGCTCGAGCTGTCCGACTTCTACCGTCAGACGTCGCAGGCGCGCGGGACCTGGCGGGGATCCAAGGCCACCGCGGGGCACTCCTCGACCGCGCGGCGGGCGGGCGACCGGGCAGGCAGGGCCGCACGCCTCGGCCACGCGCCGGAGCTGGCGGGCGCGAGGAAGCAGCTCGAGTGAGCACCGACCGCGACAGCCAGCGCTCCCGGGTCTACGAGGCCGAGACCGTGGTGCGGACGGTGTTCGACCGCGCCGACAAGGGGGCACGCGAACTCGAGCTGTTCGGCTCCACGATCACCCTGCCGGTGGAGCGGAAGTTCGCCTCGGTCGACTCGGTGCAGGACTACGCGGACCGGGTCCTGGCCCTGAACTGGGTGCGCGCACGCTGGTCGGGCGCGGCCGTCCCGGTCACCGTCCGCGCGCGAGCCGGGGCGGCCGCCGCCCACTACGAGGCCGGCGCGGCGACCATCGCTGTCCCGCTGCACACCCGCGGCACGGCATGGGCGCTGCGCGAGCTGGTGGTCCTGCACGAACTCGCCCATCACCTCGAGCCGGACGGCGCGGCGCTCGCCCCGCACGGCCCCGAGTTCGTCGACCGCTACCTGGTCCTGGTCGACGAGATCATCGGCGGCGAGGCCGCCTTCGTGCTGCGGACCACGATGCTGGAGAACGGCGTCCGGATCGCCTGACCCGCGCCTGCCCGACATCGCGCACCCCCATTGACGAGAACGCACACCCCGTGAGCGATCAAGGGGTGTGCGAACTCGGCAAAAAGTGTGCGGCGGTGCGCTCGCCCTACTCCCCGAACGGCCCGTTCTCGGGCAACCGCAGGTCGGACTTCTCCAGCTCCTCGATGTTGACGTCCTTGAAGGTGATGACCCGGACGTGCTTGACGAACCGCGCGGGGCGGTACATGTCCCACACCCAGGCATCGGCCATCCGCACCTCGAAGTAGATCTCCCCGTCCGCGTTGTGCGGGATCAGCTCGACGGAGTTCGCCAGGTAGAACCGGCGTTCGGTCTCCACTACGTAGGCGAACTGGCCGACGATGTCCTTGTACTCACGGTAGAGCGAGAGCTCCATCTCCGTTTCGTACTTCTCGAGATCTTCGGCACTCATCTGTTTCGCCGTCCTCCTGCTCTGTGGTGAACCATCATCATCCCGCACGCACCTCCGCGGTGTACATTTCGCCCACCTCATCGGCCACCAAGCGGTCCTCGCGCACCGGATCGCGCTGCATCAGTCGCGCCGCTGCGACGTTCGCGTACGACATCCGGTGCTCACGACTCGGGCCGAGCGCGGCCATCGCCGCGGTGTGCGCGGCCGTGCTGTACCCCTTGTGCGCGGCAAAACCGTACCCGGGCAGTTCCGTGTCCATCGCCACCATCGTGCGGTCGCGCGAGACCTTCGCCAGCACGCTGGCCGCCGCGATGCACGCCGCCGACGCGTCGCCGCCGATCACCGGCAGCGACGGCGCCGGCAGGCCCGGCACCCGAAACCCGTCCGTCAGAACGTATCCCGGGGACAACGCCAGGCCCGCGACCGCGCGCCGCATGCCCTCGATGTTCGCCACGTGCACGCCGAGCGAGTCGACCTCCCACGCCGGGATCTCCACGATGCACCAGGCCCTGGCGATGCGCGTGATGGCGGGGAACAGTTCCTCCCGCGTCCGCTCGGTCAGCTTCTTGGAGTCGTCGAGGTTCACCAGTGCCGGGTGCAGCTTGGGCCCGAGCGCGCAGGCGGCGACCACGAGCGGACCCGCGCAGGCGCCGCGGCCGGCCTCGTCGACGCCAACCACGGGGCCGAGGCCGCTACGGATGAGGGCAGACTCCATCGTCCGCAGGCCAGCCGCTCTGCGGATGATCGTCCTCGGTGGCCAGGTACTCACTGTCCTTGGATATCAGGCGAATCGATGAGGCCCCAGCGCGAGGGCGGCAGCACGATGGCGACGGCCTTGCCGATGACGTTGTCCACGGGCACGCTTCCGTTGTACTCGTCGCCGACGTGATAGCGCGAGTCCGCGGAATTGTTGCGGTTGTCGCCCATCATCCAGAGGTTGCCCTCGGGGACGGTGACGGGACCGAAGCAGCGCCCCGACTTGAGCGGGGTGTCGCAGGTCTGGGCGCCAGGGGTGAAGGGGAAGTCGGTGACGACGTACGGCTCGTCGATCGGCTTGCCGTCGACCAGGATCCGGCCCTGGTCGTCGCAGCATTCGACGGTCTGACCACCGGTCGCGATGACTCGCTTGACGAGATCGTTCTCGTCCGGCGGCACCAGGCCGACCAGGGAACCGAACTCCTCCAATCCGCGGACCACCGGGTTGTTGGAGCGGGTGGACGACCAGCCGGCGTTCCAGGACTCCGGGCCCTTGAACACGATCACGTCCCCGGGCTGCGGGTCGCCGAAGCGGTAGCTGATCTTCTCGACGGCGATCCGGTCGCCGGTGCAGCCGGCGCAGCCGTGCAGCGTGGGTTCCATCGACTCCGACGGAATCAGGTACACCCTGACGATGAAGGTCTGCAGCAGAAAGCTCATCACGAGCGCGACGAGAATGAGGATGGGGAGTTCCCGCCAGAACGAGCGGGGTTTCTTCTCGACCCTCCCCGACGTCGGTTCGGGGGATTCGGCACCGTCCGGCGCCGTCGATTCCTGAGGGGTATTTACCACCGGAACAGGTTAGCCCGGCCCCGGAACGGTCGTGCTGTTCCGGGGCCGGGCCGACGTGAAAAAGATCAGCGCTTTTCCTTGATCTTGGCGGCCTTGCCACGCAGATCGCGGAGGTAGTACAGCTTGGCGCGACGGACGTCACCACGGGTGAGGACCTCGACCTGAGCAATGTTGGGGCTGTGCACCGGGAAGGTGCGCTCGACGCCGACGCCGAAGGAGACCTTGCGAACGGTGAAGGTCTCGCGGATGCCGCCGCCCTGGCGACGGATCACGACGCCCTTGAAGACCTGCACGCGCTCCTTCGAGCCTTCGATGACCTTGACGTGCACGTTCAGGGTGTCGCCGGGACGGAACTCCGGAATGTCGTCGCGGAGAGAGCGGGCGTCCAGAAAGTCCAGGGTGTTCATCGGTTGTTCCATCCTTGCGTTTTCGCACGAGTAGAGGAACCGAGCGGCACTGCTCACGCTGTGCTCGGCTGGTTCGTACTCCGATTAGGTAGGTGTTGCCTGTACAGGCAACCCGTCAATTGTGCCAGACGACCAGGACGGGACGAAATCGGGACTACCGAGGCACCCGCTCGTGGTGCGGGGCCGGGGGCGCGGCCTGCACTGTCCGCTCCAGCTCCTGCTCGGTCGCGACCTTCGCGTGCTCGACGCTCGGCTTGCCCGCGACGAGGTCCTGGACATAGATCTTCGCCCGGACCACCGGCCGGTGGTAGCGCTTCTCCCGTTCGATGGCCCGCAGCATCCGCTTCGGCCGCTCCTCATAGCGCCACCGCGCCCACGGCGCCCCCGGTCGGCTCAACCGGATCGCGCCGACCAGGAGCACCGGGAAGACGAACATCCCCAGCATGGCGGTCCAGATCTTGCCCTTGGCGATCACCACCGCCGCGACCATCAGGCCCAACACGGTGATCAGCACCACCAACCCACGCACCCACCAGGGCTCCTGCCCGCGGAAGTCCTCGACGTCCAGGATCGCCGTCGGGCGGGCACCGAGCAGCAGCAGTCCGGTGACCCCGATGGCGACGAACACCGCATCGACGGAGGTTCGGCCCTGCTCCGCCCAGTAGACGTCCTTGAGGTAGAAGATCAGCGCGAACTCGTCGAGGACCAGCGCGGCGCCGACCCCGAAGACGCCGGCGAGCACCGCGCCGGTGGTCGAGCTGCCGTCCTCGAAGACCGCGATCAACCACCCGCCGCTGACGAGCATGGCCACCACGCCGAACACCACGTGATGCACGTGCTGGCCGCCAGGGGTGACGTTGCCGGGCCACCACCGGACCTGGGCGCGGATCATCCGCACGCTGAGCCGGATGAACGCGAAGCCACCGATGAAACCCAGGAAGAACATGAGCAGCGGCAGCTTGCCCGGCTCGATGATCGCCCGCTGCAGCCAGTGGTTCATCAGCGCGGCCCCGGCGACCTGACGATGCAGCGGAACCCGACGTGGCAGGTGGAGGTCTCCTCGGTCTCCCCCTGGCGGGCGGCGGGGCGATAACGGAGGCAGTAGTTGGGCGCGCACAGGTGCGAGCCGCCCTTGATGACCCGGCGCGGGTAGCTCTCGCCCTCGGTCCGCGCCGCCGACTCCGACCTCGGGTTGCGCGGGATGCAGCACGAGCTCGCCGGGTTGACGTTCTTCCCGCCCGCGCTGTGATCGGCGGTGTGGAAGTCGGTGGTCCACTCCCAGACGTTGCCCGCGACGTCCAGGAGCCCGTAGCCGTTGGGCTTGAAACTCCCGACCGGCGAGGTCCCGACGAACCCGTCCTCGACGAGGTTCTGCCACGGGAACTGGCCCTGCCAGGTGTTGGCCTGCTGCTTACCGCCGGGGGTGTACTCGTCGCCCCACGCGTAGGCCGTGCGGTCGAGACCGCCACGGGCGGCGAACTCCCACTCGGCCTCGGTCGGCAGTTCCTTGCCCGCCCACGCGGCGTAGGCCTGGGCGTCCGCGTACGCGACGTGCGTCACCGGGTGCCGCTCGCGCCCGCCGACGTTGCTGTCCGGGCCCTCCGGGTGACGCCAGTCCGCGCCCGGCACCCAGGACCACCACTGCTGGTAGTCGTCGAGCGAGACCGGGCCGGGCGGCGGGGTGAACACCAGCGAGCCGGGCACCAGCAGCGCCGGGTCGGCGCCGGGATAGTCGGCGGGGTCGGGCGCGGTCTCGGCGACGGTGACGTGGCCGGTGTCCTTCACGAAACGCCGGAACTCCGCGACGGTCACCTGGTGGGTGTCCATCCAGAAGCCGTCCACCTCGACCTGATGGACGGGCTTCTCCTCCGGGTAGAAGTCCTCCGAGCCCATCCAGAAGAGACCGCCCGGCACCCAGGACATGTTCTTGAGTGGGGTGTTCAACGACTGGGTGTTCGACGCCATGCAAGGAAGCATGTCACCTCACCCGCACCGGGCGCAGCCACCACCGGTCACCCTTTTCGGGTGGTTCCCGCCCACCGGCCGACTGAGACCATGCCAACCATGGGAACTGCCATTGGTGACATTCTTCCGCTCGCGCTCGGCGTCGCGATCAGTCCGATCCCGATCATCGCCGCGATCCTCATGCTGCTGACGCCGAAGGCGGGGAGCACCGCGACCGCGTTCACCGCCGGCTGGGTTCTCGGCATCGCGCTCGGATACACGGTGATCGTCACGATCGCCAGCGCGGTCGGCCTGGACAGCTCGTCGGGCGGGAACGCGACGACCGCGACCATCAAGATCATCCTGGGTGTCGCGCTGCTCGGGCTGGCGCTCAAGCAGTGGCGGGGCAGGCCCGCGCCCGGCGAGGAACCGACCATGCCCGGCTGGCTCGCCGCCATCGACAAGGTCACCCCCGGCAAGGCGCTTGGGCTCGGCTTCGCGCTGTCCGCGGTGAACCCGAAGAACCTGCTGATGATCGTCGGCGCGGCGGTGGCCGTCGCCAACCTCGGGGTCAGCGGCGCCACGCTGGTGGTCACCGGGGTGGTCTTCACGATCCTGGCCGCCAGCACGGTGGCCGTGCCGGTGATCGCCTACTTCGTCGCCAGGGAGAAGGCCACGGTCTGGCTGCAGAACCTCAAGTCCTGGCTGACCGCCAACAATGCGGCCGTGATGGCGACGCTGCTGCTGGTGATCGGTGTGGTGATGATCGGCAAGGGTCTCGGCGGTTACTAGGCGCTGCGCGCCTGTGCGCGATTGACGAGTCCAGAGACTCGTCAACCGCGCACGGGCGGCGGAGCCGCCTACTTGCCGAAGCCGGCCTTGCGGAGGGCGTCCGCCATCGAGCCGCTCGCCGGGCTGCTGCCGCCCGATCCGCCGCCCTGACGCTGACCGCCGCCCCGCTGCCCGCCCTGGCGCTGACCGCCACCCTGACGTGATCCGCCGTCCCGCTGGCCGCCGCCCTGACGCTGACCGCCTGCGGCGCGCTGTCCGCCGCCCTGTCCGTCCTGCTTGGCCGCGCCGGGCTCGTCGTCCAGGCGCAGGCTCAGCCCGATGCGCTGGCGCGGCAGGTCGACCTCCATCACCTTCACCTTCACGACGTCGCCGGACTTGACCACCTCGCGCGGGTCCTTCACGAAGTTGTGTGACATCGCGGAGACGTGCACGAGCCCGTCCTGGTGCACGCCGACGTCGACGAAGGCGCCGAAGGCCGCGACGTTGGTGACCACGCCCTCCAGCGTCATGCCGGGCTTGAGGTCGGCGACCTTCTCCACACCCGACGCGAACGTCGCGGTCTTGAACTCGGGGCGCGGGTCGCGGCCCGGCTTCTCCAGCTCGGCGATGATGTCGGTGACGGTCGGGATACCGAACTTGTCGTCGGAGAAGTCCTGCGGCCGCAGCGCCCGCAGCGCCGTGGTGTTGCCGATGATCTCCTTGACGCCGGTTCCTGTGGCCTCCACGATCCGCCGCACGACGGGATACGCCTCGGGGTGCACCGCGGAGGCGTCAAGCGGGTCGTCGCCGTCGGTGATCTTGAGGAAGCCCGCGCACTGCTCGAATGCCTTGGGGCCCAGCCGCGCCACGTCGAGGATGCCGGCGCGGGCACGGAAGGGACCGTTCGCGTCGCGGTGCGCGACGATGGATTCGGCCAGCGAGCCGGTGATGCCCGAGACCCGCGAGAGCAGCGGCACCGAGGCGGTGTTGACGTCGACGCCCACCGCGTTCACCGCGTCCTCGACCACCGCGGCCAGCGAGCGCGCCAGCAGCGTCTCGGAGATGTCGTGCTGGTACTGGCCGACGCCGATCGACTTCGGGTCGATCTTCACCAGCTCGGCCAGCGGGTCCTGCAGCCGGCGCGCGATCGACACCGCGCCGCGGATGGACACGTCCAGGTCCGGCAGCTCGGCGGAGGCGTACGCGGAGGCGGAGTACACCGAGGCGCCCGCCTCCGAGACCATCACCTTGGTGAGCCCGGCCTCCGGGAACTTCTTGATCAGGTCCGCCGCCAGCGCGTCCGTCTCGCGCGAGGCGGTGCCGTTGCCGATCGCGATCAGGTCGACCTTGTGCTTGGCGGCCAGCGCGGCGAGCGTGGCCAGGGACTGGTCCCACTTGTTGGCCGGCTGGTGCGGGTAGATGGTGTCGTACGCGAGCACCTTGCCGGTGGAGTCGACGACGGCGACCTTGGTGCCGGTCCGGAAGCCGGGGTCGAGGCCCATCGTGGCGCGGGTGCCCGCGGGCGCGGCCAGCAGCAGGTCCTTGAGGTTCATCGCGAACACGTCGACGGCGTCCCGCTCGGCGGACTGTCGCAGCCGCATCCGGGTGTCGATGCCGAGCGTGATGAGCATCTTGGTCTTCCAGGCCCAGCGGACCGTGTCGAGCAGCCACCTGTCGGCGGGCCGTCCGCGGTCCGCGACGCCGAACCGGCCTGCGATGCGGCCCTCGTAGACGCTGACCTCGCCGAGCGGGAGCTCCTCGGTCTCGGGGTCGAGGGTCAGCGAGAGCACCTCCTCCTTCTCGCCGCGGAACATGGCGAGGATGCGGTGGCTGGGTAGCTTGCCGAAGGGCTCGGAGAACTCGAAGTAGTCGGCGAACTTGGCGCCCTCGGTCTCCTTGCCCTTGCGGACCGCGGACTTGACCTGGCCGCGGGTCCACATCAGCTCGCGCAGCTCGCCGACCAGGTCGGCGTCCTCGGCGAACTGCTCGACCAGGATGGCGCGGGCACCCTCGAGCTGCTCGGCGGTGTACTGCGCGGGGTCGGTGGTCGGGTCCGACAGCAGGGCGTCGGCGACGGGCTGGTGCCCGGCCTCGCGCGCGATCTGCGCCTTGGTGCGGCGCTTCGGCTTGAACGGCAGGTAGATGTCCTCGAGGCGGGCCTTGGTGTCCGCGAGCATGATCTGCGCCTCGAGCTCGGGATCGAGCTTGTCCTGGGAGCGGATCGACTCGAGCACCGCGACCCGGCGCTCGTCGAGCTCACGCAGGTACCGCAGCCGCTCCTCGAGCGTGCGCAGCTGGGCATCGTCGAGGGTCCCGGTGACCTCCTTGCGGTACCGGGCGATGAAGGGAACCGTCGCGCCGCCGTCGAGCAGTTCGACCGCCGCGCGGACCTGCTCTTCCCGGACGCCGAGTTCCTCCGCGATGCGCGCGTTGACTGATTTCAGAGCTGGTGCATTCGGAGCTGAGGTCACGGCGATCGACCCTACCGGCAGGCACCGTCAGGGCTCGAGAACAGCGCGATCCGAGTCGGAGAGCTCGACGTGTTCGAGCAGGTCGGGGCGGCGTTCGCCGGTGCGCAACAGCGACTGTTCCCGGCGCCAGCGGGCCACCTTGGCGTGGTCACCGGAGAGCAGGATCGGCGGCACGTCGAGCTCGCGCCAGCTCACCGGCCGGGTGTAACTCGGACCCTCCAGCAGGCCGTCGGAGAACGAATCCTCTTGGTGCGACTGCTGATTGCCGAGCACGCCGGGGAGCAGCCGGACGACGGCCTCAGCCATCACCAGCACCGCGGCCTCGCCCCCGATGAGGACGTAGTCGCCGATGCTGACCTCCTCGACCCGCACCCGCCTGGCCGCGTCGTCGAACACCCGCTGATCGATGCCCTCGTAACGGCCGCAGGCGAACACGAGGCGCTTCTCCCCCGCCCATCGGTGCGCGGTGTCCTGTGTGAAGGGCACGCCTGCCGGAGTGGGGACCACCAGCAGCGTGTTGGGGTCAGGCTCGGTGCCGAGCACCTCGTCCATGGCCTCGCCCCAGACGGTCGGCTTCATCACCATGCCAGGGCCGCCGCCGTACGGCGAGTCGTCGACCGCCTTGTGGACGTCGTGCGTCCAGTCCCGCAGGTCGTGCACGCCGACGGAGATCAGGCCCTTGTCGATGGCCTTGCCCAGCAACGCCGTTCGCAACGGCTCGAGGTACTCGGGGAAGATCGTGATGACGTCGAGGCGCACAGCTACTCCGGATTCAGAAGTCCCTCAGGCGGATCGATCTCGATGACTCCGTCGGCGACGGACACGGAGGTGACGATGGCCGCGACGAACGGGATCAGGATCTCGCCGGTCTTCTGCCCCTCCGGACGCACGGAGAGCAGCTCGCCCGCGGCCGAGTGCAGCACCTCGATGACGGAGCCGACCGCGGTGCCGTCGCCAAGCCGCACGGCGAGGCCCTCGAGCTCGTGGTCATAGAACTCGTCGGGATCATCCGACGGCGGCAGGTCCGCGGTGTCGACGATGAACAGCGTGCCACGGATCGCGTCCGACGCCGTGCGGTCGTCGATCCCCTTGAGACGCAGCAGAAGCCGCCCGGAGTGTTCCCGGGCGGCTTCCACCGTGTAGCTGGTGAGTTTCTGCTCGCGGGGCTTGCGGCCGTGCAGCACGGTGCCGACCGCAAAACGCTCTTCGGGATCGTCGGTCCGTATGTCTACGGCCAATTCACCCCTGATGCCGTGTGACTTGGCCACACGCCCGATGACGAGCTCCACTGATTTACTGATCGGTGTCGACCACGTCGACGCGGATGCCGCGACCACCGATACCGGTGACCAGGGTCCGCAACGCGGTGGCGGTGCGTCCGCCACGACCGATGACCTTGCCCAGGTCCTCGGGGTTCACGTGCACCTCGACCGTCCGCCCACGGCGTCCGGTCGAGAGCTCGACCCGGACGTCGTCGGGGTTGGCGACGATGCCGCGAACAAGCTGTTCGACGGCATCGGCGACAACGGCACTCACTTGTCAGCAGCCTCGGAATCCGCGGCGGCCTCGGCCTCGGCGGGAGCCTCGGTGGCCTCCGCGTCGGCCTTCTTGGCGGCCTTCTTCTTCGGGGTGATGGCCTCGGCCACCGGCTCGCTGTCGGCCTGCGCCAGCGCGGCCTGGAACAGCTCCAGCTTGGACGGCTTCTCAGCCTTGACGCGCAGGGTGCCCTCGGTGCCCGGCAGGCCCTTGAACTTCTGCCAGTCGCCGGTGATCTTGAGCAGGTTCTCGACCGGCTCGGTCGGCTGCGCGCCGACACCCAGCCAGTACTGCGCACGCTCCGAGTCGATCTCGATCAGGGAGGGCTCTTCCTTGGGGTGGTACTTGCCGATGGTCTCGATCGCACGGCCGTTGCGGCGGGTGCGAGAGTCGGCGATGACGATGCGGTAGTGCGGGGTGCGGATCTTGCCGAGCCGCATGAGCTTGATCTTGACAGCCATGGTGGAGCCTTTCAGATGGTCACGGCGCAATTCAGCGATGCGCAAGGCCTGCGCACCCGGTTTCGCGTTGAGGGGTTGTCGTGACCGCCGCGCGGTACGTAACCGGAGACGGGCGAACAGCGGTCCATTCTGCCAGACGATGAGGTCGCGCCGTTAATCGCCCGCGGCCGCCGGTGTTTCGCCCTTCCGCGGGCGCCCCCGCGGCCTAGACTTCGTTGGCACGTCATCACCGCAGGTCGGTGACGAATTCGACCGAAGTCGTCGCTCGTTCACAAGGGGGATCATGTCCAACGCGCCGTTCGCAGCGCCCATCGCGGGGCCACCTGTTCCGGCCGTCGGCCGACCGAACGCACTGGGCATCGCAGTGCTCACGCTCGGCCTACTCAACCTGTTGCTCGGCTTCGGCCCCTATTTCGTCGTCCGAACCTCCGGCGATGTGATCAACGTCAGCGGCTTCCTCCTCCCACAGGCCCTGCTCGTTGTCGTCTTCCTGCTGTTCTCCGGCATCAGTGCGGGCCTGTCCACCGTGTCTCGGCTGTCCCAGTTCCCGGGCGCGGCGCCGGCCCTGCGGGCCATCGCGACCGCCGCGGCCGCGGTCGGCGCCCTGCTGGCCCTGTTCCTGCTGATCGCGATCAGCAACGTTCCCACCTTCACCGGCAACTTCTTCGACGATTCCGACGACGAGAGCCTGGCCGTCTCGCTCGGCTGGGGCGGCATCGCGATCCTGGTCCTGTCGATCCTGCAGACCATCGCGGCGTTCCTCGCCCTGGCCTACGACCTCGGCCTGGTGCAGCCCCGCGCCGCCCGCGTGCTCGATCAGGGCGCCGGTCTCGCGCCCGCACCGGCCGAGCCCGTCGACGCGGAGGCACCCGGGACGCCGCCGCCCGCTGTCGGGTCTCCCGCCCCGACCAAGCCCTACACGCAGGCACTCGCGCTCGATCCGTACACCCCGCTGCAGACGCTCGGCCACATCGCCCAGTCCGATGCCGCGTTGCGTCCGTACGTCGCGGCGAACCCCAGCGCCTATCCCGACCTGCTGGACTGGCTGGCGGAACTGGGCGACCCCGAGGTGGACGCCGCGCTGAAGGCACGCCCGGACCGCACCGAAGCCAAGTCCGGGGACGAGACGACGGACAAGGACGCGGACGAGCCCACCGACAAGAACAAAGACAAAGACGCGAAGCAGTCCGCCGACAAGGCCGCCGAGAAGGTGGAGGCCCCGTGACCCCCGACGACGGACCTCGTCCCACCGCCGAGGCGACTCCCCCGCCGCCGCCACCGCCTCCGCCGCCCGCCCAGCCCTTTTTCGATGCGCCCAATGGGCCAGCTCCCGGGCCCGCGCCCGCGCGCGGGCCGCTGTCCTGGAAGGGCTGGCTCGGCATCATCGCGGCCGTCACCGCCGCAGTCGTGCTGCTCGCGGGCGGCGGCTTCTTACTCAACTGGACGCTGGCCCGCGACACCGATGGCGAGGCGACCGCCGCCACGGCGGAATCCGCAGACGGCGACGCCTTCAGCGGTGGCGACTTCGGCGACTTCGGCACCGACCCCGCCGCGATCACCCCGACCGGCGCCGTCCCCACCTGCGCCGCCTACCCGCCCGCGGTCGACTCCACCGGGCGCAAGAACTCCTACGAGGCCCCGAACGCCACCGACGGCGACGTCACCACCGCGTGGCGCTGCGCAGGCACCAAGGGCCAGGTGCTCTCGGTGAGCTTCGCCTGCAAGCTCGACCTCACCTCCGTCGGGATCGATCCCGGCTACGACAAGAAAGACGTGGACGGCTCCGACCGGTTCGCCCAGAACCGCAAGGTCACGAAGGTGACCTGGGCGTTCGACGACGGCACCTCGGTCGTCCAGGAGGTCCGGCCGGAGCGCGGCATCCAGGCGCTCGACGTCGACAAGGCGGCCAAGACGGTCACCCTGACGATCAACGAGACGGTGGACGGTCAGCCTGTCAAGAACGCGGCGGGCCAGGAATCCGCGCCGTTCAACGACGTCACCTCGGTCAGCGAGGTCCGGTTCACCGGTCGCGCCGATGCCGGGGCCGATCCCTGCGTCAAATAGACCGCATCACACGACCCGGCCGCGCACCTCGACCACCCGGCCGCGCAGCATGACCAGGTCCGGGGCGGCGAGCACCTCGGGCCCGGTGCGCGGGTCCTGCTCGTAGACGAGCAGGTCGGCGGGCGCGCCGGGCTCGAGCCCTGGCCGACCAAGCCAGGCCCTGGCGTCCCAGCAGGCCGCGCCGAGGGCTCGGGTCGGTCCCAGTCCGGCCTGCGCGAGCGCGGCGACCTCGTCGGCGACCCGCCCGTGCACGATCGAGCCGCCGGCGTCGGTGCCCGCATAGATCGGGATGCCTGCGTCGTGCGCGTCGCCGACGGTGCGACGGACCCGCGAGTGCAGCTCCCGCATGTGGCGTGCGTAGACCGGGTACCGGGTGGCCGAGTCCGCGATGCCGGGGAAGGTGTCAATGTTGATCAGCGTCGGTACCAGCGCGGTGCCGCGTTCGACCATCAGCTCGATCGTCTCCGAGGTGAGTCCGGTGCCGTGCTCGATGCAGTCGATGCCTGCGTTGATCAGGCCCGGCAGCGCGTCCTCGGAGAAGACGTGCGCTGTCACCCGGGCGCCGACCCGGTGTGCCGCCTCGATGGACTCCTTGAGGATGTCGTCGCTCCACAACGGACGCAGGTCCCCCACCGAGCGGTCGATCCAGTCCCCGACGATCTTGACCCAGCCGTCGCCGAGCAGCGCCTGCTGGGTGACCGCCTCCGGCAGCTGCGACTCGTCCTCGAGATCGACGGCAAGGCCGGGGATGTACCGCTTCGGCATCGCGATGTGCCGACCGGCCCGGATGATCCGCGGCAGGTCCTCGCGCGCGTCGAGATCCCGGGTGTCCACCGGTGACCCCGCGTCGCGCAGCAGCAGCGCCCCGACCCCGCGTTCGGCCTCGGCCTGCGCGATCATCCCCGGCCGGTCCTCGTGACCCCCGCCGTACTTGATACCGACGTGGCAGTGCGCGTCGACCAGCCCGGGCAGGATCCAGCCCGATTCGCACAGCGACTCCGCGCCGGGCACCGGCTGATCCGAGATCACCCCGCCGCCGACCCACAGTTCCAGCGGCTGGCCGTCGGGCAGCCCGACACCGCGCAGCCGGAAGGACCCTGGGCGGGCAGGCGCCACGGCTACTTCTTGGGCAGCTTCAGCTGGGACAGGTCGATGCCCTCGAGGCCGGGCGGCAGCTCGTCGAGCCCCTTCGGCATCTTCGACAGGTCCATGCCTGCGGGCAGTCCGGGGAACCCGGCGGGCATCCCGCCCGGCATCCCGCCGGGCATGCCGGGGAAGCCGCCGCGGATCTTCGGCTGCGTCGGCCCCTTGCCGCCCTTCTTGCCCTTCTTGCCCTTCTTGCTGCGCTGGCTCGAGCGGGCCCCTGGCATCCCCATCCGGCCCGCCATCGCGGCCATCATCTTGCGGGCCTCGAAGAACCGGTCCACCAACTGGTTGACGTCGGAGACCTTGACGCCGGAGCCGTTGGCGATGCGCAGCCGCCGGGAGGCGTTGATGATCTTCGGGTCATCGCGCTCCGCGGGAGTCATGCCGCGGATGATCGCCTGGACCCGGTCGAGCTGCTTCTCGTCGACGTTGGCCAGCGCGTCCTTCATCTGCCCGGCGCCGGGCAGCATGCCCAGCAGGTTGCCGATCGGGCCCATCTTCCGCACGGCCATCATCTGCTCGAGGAAGTCCTCGAGGGTGAGCTGGCCGGAGCCGATCTTCTGGGCGGTGGCCTCGGCCTGCTTCGCGTCGAAGACCTGCTCGGCCTGCTCGATCAGGCTGAGCACGTCGCCCATGCCGAGGATCCGGCTGGCCATCCGGTCCGGGTGGAAGACGTCGAAGTCCTCGAGCTTCTCGCCCGTGGAGGCGAACATGATCGGCTCGCCGGTGATCTCGCGGACGCTCAGCGCGGCACCGCCGCGGGCGTCGCCGTCGAGCTTGGTGAGCACCACGCCGGTGAAGCCGACGCCCGCGCGGAACGCCTCCGCGGTCTGGACGGCGTCCTGACCGGTCATCGCGTCGAGGACGAACAGGATCTCGTCCGGGTTGACGGCGTCGCGGATGCCCGCCGCCTGACCCATCAGCTCCTCGTCGATGCCGAGGCGTCCGGCGGTGTCGACGATCACCACGTCGTGCTGCTTGGCCCTGGCCTCCGCGATGCCCTGCCGGGCAATGTCGACCGGGTCGGCCGCCGACTGACCCAGCGCGTTCTCGCCGCCGCCGATCGAGGTGCCCGGGTGCGGCGCGTACACCGCGGCGCCCGCGCGCTCACCGACGATCTGGAGCTGGCTGACTGCGCCGGGACGCTGCAGATCGCAGGCCACCAGGAGCGGCGTGTGTCCCTGCCCGGTCAGCCACTTCGCGAGCTTGCCCGCGAGGGTGGTCTTACCGGAACCCTGCAGGCCGGCCAGCATGATGACGGTCGGTGGGTTCTTCGCGAACCGGAGCCGCCGGGTCTCGCCGCCGAGGATCCCGACGAGCTCCTCGTTGACGATCTTGACGACCTGCTGCGCCGGGTTCAGCGCGCCGGAGACCTCGGCACCCTTGGCGCGCACTTTGATCTTCTCGATGAAGGCACGCACCACGGGCAGCGCAACGTCGGCCTCGAGCAGGGCGAGCCGGATCTCCCTGCAGGTGGCGTCGATGTCGGCGCCGGAGAGGCGCCCCTTGCCCCGGAGGTCCTTGAGGGCACCGGTCAACCTGTCGGAAAGGGATTCGAACACCGATCGGGCTCCTGGCTGTCGCGTGGGCGTTTCGGTCAAGCCTAGCCGCTCTACCCGGCGCCCCCGTCCGTGGCGCCATCCTCGGCGCCCTCGCTCGTGCGCGGGCGGGGCGCCGGAACCACCGCGAGCATCGCCGCCTCGAACTCTTCCCTGGTGACCCGCGAGTCGGTGTCGCCGAGATGCAGGCAGAACGCGTCGACCACCGACGCGCCGAGCGTGGAGACCCGCGCCCAGCGAATGTCGGCACCGTGGCGCTCGAGCACGCTCGCCAGCCGGCACAGCAGGCCGAGCCGGTCCTCGGCCCTCAGTTCGAGGATCACCTGGCCGTCCACCGGGGTGTCGAACCAGATGATCCGCGGCGGCGCCTGCGCGTACTGGACGGGCACGCCCTCGGCGCCCCGCTCGAGCGCCTGCTCGGCCAGCGACTGCTGCTCCTTCGCCTCGAGCATCGCGACCAGGTCGAGCTCGCCGGAGATTGCCCGGATCAGTTCCTGGCGCAGCAGCCCGGCCTGCGGCGGCGCACCGAACCGGGGCGCAACGGTGAACGAGTTCACCGCGGCCCCCTCGTGGCTGCCGAGGGAGGCCGAGAGCACGCGCAGCGAATGCAGCGCCAGCACGCCCGCGGCGTCCGAGAGCAGGCCCGGGGTGTCCGGTGCGACCACGGTGACGGTGTAGGTGTGCGCGCCCTCCGCGGGCTGCAACAGCACGTGCACGCCCCCGTCCGCCGCCAGCGCCGCGTGCTCCGGGTCGATCGGGTCAGGAGTCGGCAGTTGCTCGCCCGCCATCACCATCCGGCAGCGCCGGACCAGTTCCCGGATCAGCGACGACTTCCAGTCCCCCCACACACCAGGACCGGTGGCCAGCGAATCGGCCTCGGCGAGCGCATAGAGGAGTTCGAGCAGCACCGTGTCACCGCCGAGAGCCTCCGCGACCATCCGGACCGTCGCCGGGTCGTCCAGGTCGCGGCGGGTGGCGGTTTCCGGCAGCAGCAGGTGGTAGCGCACCATCGCGCTGAGCACGGCCACGTCCGAGGGCCACAGCCCGAGCCGATTGCCGATCTGATTTGCGAGCTCGGCGCCGACCAGGCTGTGATCGCCGCCGCGGCCCTTCCCGATGTCGTGCAGGAGTGCGCCGAGCACCAGCAGGTCCGGCCGCGAGACCCGGGTGGTGAACCCGCTGGCGTAGGCGGCGGTCTCGACGAGGTGCCGATCCACCGTCCACGTGTGCACCGCGTCGCGCGGCGGCAGGTCGCGGATCGCGCCCCATTCCGGCAGCAACCGACCCCAGAGGCCGGTGCGGTCGAGCGCCTCGATCACCGCGATCGTGTTCCTGCCGGATCCGAGCAGCACCAGCAGATCGTCGAGGGCCTCCTTCGGCCACGGCTCCCGCAGCTCGGGCGCGCTGTCCGAGAGCCGGTTCAACGTCGAGGCCGACATCGGCATGCCGGTCTGCGCGGCCGCGGCCGCCACCCGCATGATCAGCCCCGGGTCCTTGTTCGGCTTGGCATCGCGCGCCAGCACCACCTCACCCGCGTGCTCGACCACGCCCTCGTCCAGAGGTCGCCGCACCGGCACCCTGCGCAGCCGCGAGAGGCCGCGGCGCGGCAACGCGTTGCCCGCCGTCCGCAGCCCGACGTCGACGGAGTAGCTGATGGTGCGGGCCGAGTCGCTGAGCATCCGGGCCAGGTCGAAGCGGTCCCCTATCCGCAGGGCCGCGCCGATCTCGTCGGCGTCCTGGGCCCGGAGCTGGTCGCGGGCGCGTCCGGCCACCCGGTGCAGTTCGGTCCGCACGTCCAGCAGCCGCTCGTGCGCGAACGCCAGTCCGCCGCCAGGTGTCTGTGGGCCGAGGCCCGGCACCGCGTCGGTCAACTGCGCGATCGCCAGCGCGCTCAGCAGCTGGATGTCGCGCAGCCCGCCGCGGCCGTTCTTGATGTCCGGTTCGGCCCGGTGCGCGATCTCGCCGCTGCGTGCCCACCGCGTGCGGGCCTGCTCCACGAGTTCGTCGAAACGCGAACGGATCCCGGTGCGCCACTGCCGCCGCACCCCGCCGATCAGCAGGTTGCTCAGCTCCACATCGCCCGCGATGTGCCGGGCCTCGAGGAGACCGAGGGCGGCGGTGAGGTCCGACGACGCCACCTGCAGCGCCTGCGGGACGGTCCGCACGCTGTGGTCGAGCTTGATGTGCGCGTCCCACAACGGATACCAGAGCCGGTCGGCCACCTCGGAGACGACCGAAGGGTCCAGGTCGTCGTGCAGCAGCACCAGGTCCAGGTCGGAGTACGGCAGCAGCTCGCGGCGGCCCAGCCCGCCGACGGCGACGATCGCGAATCCGCTGTCCGGCTTGATGCCGAGCTCTGCCCCCTTGGTGGTCAGCCAGAATTCGTGCAGGTCCACCAGCGCTTGCCGGAGGGCGACCGTGTCGAGGCGGCGGCTCCGGGAACCACCGTCCAGCAACTGCTTCCGGGCACGGACCAGATCGTCGGCGGCAACAATGCCACCGGACGCGGGTGGCCCCGACCCCGCCGACGTCGCGGCGGGATCGGGGCCACCAGATCCGGACCCTGTTGGGTCAGAGCGCATCCGCGCCCCGTTCACCCGTACGTACGCGGATGACGGATTCGACGGGCGATACCCACACCTTGCCGTCTCCGATCTTCCCGGTACGAGCGGCCTCGACGATGACCTCGACGACCTTGTCCACGGCGGCGTCGTCGACGACGACCTCGACGCGCACCTTGGGCACGAAGTCGACCGAGTACTCGGCACCGCGGTACACCTCGGTGTGGCCCTTCTGACGGCCGTAGCCCTGGACCTCACTGACGGTCATTCCGAGCACCCCGGCCTGCTCCAGGCCGGTCTTGACGTCCTCGAGGGTGAACGGTTTGACGATTGCGGTGATCAGCTTCATATTTCTCATGCCTCCCTGACGGTCGAGCGCCCCGGTACCGAGCTTCCGCCGAGCGCGGCGAAATCGTATGCGTTCTCAGCGTGTTCTGCTTCGTCCACGCCGAGCGACTCGGCCTCATCGCTGGCCCGGAGGCCGATCGTGTACTTGACGATGAGCGCGACGATCGTCGTGGCGACGAGCGAGTACAGCAGAACCGCACCCGCACCGACAGCCTGACGCCACAGCTGGTCGAAGCCCCCACCATAGAACAGTCCCTTGACGCCCGCGGGCGCCTCCTCCGTCGCGACGAAGCCGATCAGCAGGGTGCCGACCAGACCACCGACGAGGTGGACACCGACGACGTCGAGCGAATCGTCGTAGCCGAAGCGGTACTTCAGGCCGACCGCGAGGGCGCAGAGGACGCCCGCGGCCACGCCGACGGCCAGCGCGCCGAGCACGTTCACCGAAGAGCAGGCGGGGGTGATGGCGACCAGACCTGCGACGATGCCGGAGGCGGCGCCGAGGGTGGTGGCGTGCCCGTCACGGATCCGCTCGACCAGCAGCCAGGACAGCATTGCGGCGCAGGTGGCGATCACCGTGGTGAGGAAGGTGGCACCGGCGATCCCGTTGGAGCCCACCGCGGATCCCGCGTTGAAGCCGAACCAGCCGAACCACAGCAGCGCCGCGCCGAGCATCACGAACGGCAGGTTGTGCGGACGGAAGGGCGTTCCCGGCCATCCCCGACGCTTGCCGAGGACGATGGCGAGGACCAGGCCGGCGATGCCGGCGTTGATGTGGACCGCGGTACCACCCGCGAAGTCGATTGCCTTGAGCTGGTTGGCGATCCAGCCGCCCTTCTCCGCGGTCACGCCGTCGAAGGCGAAGACCCAGTGCGCCACCGGGAAGTACACGATGGTGGCCCACAGGCCCGCGAACAGGAGCCAGGGGCCGAACCGGAGTCGGTCGGCGACCGCGCCCGAGATCAGGGCGACGGTGATGATCGCGAACATCGCCTGGAAGGCGACGAACACGGTTGCCGGGATGGTGCCGACCAGCGGGATGGCCACGCCTGCGCCGGTGTCGGCGTCGGCCAGGTAGGCGCCGCCGAAGATGCCCTTCAGGCCGAAGTACTGGAAGGGGTCACCGAAGAGGCCGCCCTTGTCCTCGCCGAAGGCCACCGAGTAGCCGTACAGGACCCAGAGGATGCCCACGACGCCCATCGCGCCGATGCTCATCATGATCATGTTCAGAACGCTCTTGGCCCGGACCATGCCGCCGTAGAAGAATGCGAGCCCCGGCGTCATCAGCAACACGAGCGCGGCGCTCATCAGCATCCACGCGGTGTCTCCGGTGTCCGGCGCCCCGATTGTGGGAAATTCCACGTTGAGCCTCCTCCTTCTGTCGTCCCGCTCCTTGCGGCTTTCGACTTGGTGTGAAGACTGCTGATCCGGTGTTTCAGCTGTGGCGCTGTCGTGTTTCGCTCGAGTGAACGCATCGGGGGAATGTGTTGCTTCTGCGTTTCACGAACCTGTCGCCCAAGTGAATCTCCCTGTGCGGAGGCCGAGCCGGGCGAGCCCGGGCCGCTTCGTTACTCATTCGTTAGGCGTCCTCCGACGGTCACGGGGGCGCCGAGAGGGCGCCCCCGTGACCCCCCCTCACTCCCCGGCGAGCAGCTGCTCGAGTCGGGCCATGCAGAACCCGCTGATGCTGACGTTGTCACCGAGGTTCAGGTGGGTGGACAGGCGCAGCAGCGGCACCGAGAGCAGCACCGCGCCGAGCACCTCGTTGAACAGCAGGTTCTGTACCTTCCAGCCGGTCAACTCTTCGTAGCGGGCGACGGTCTCCTCCCGCGTCGGGGTGCCGGGCAGGGTCGGATGCCCCTCGTTCTCGCTGCACGCCCAGTCCAGGAACAGCACCCAGGCCAGGTCGGCCTCGTGGTCACCCAGGTACGCCATCTCCCAGTCGAGTACACCCGCGACCGACAGCTCCGGCGTGTACAGGATGTTCGACATGCGGGCATCGCCCCAGACCAGCGTCACGTGCTCCGGCTCGTAGAGGTTGGCCTTGAGCCAGGCAAGGGCCCTCTCCATCACCGGGGGCAGTTCCGGCGCCGCCCAGCGCACGGCCCAGTCGAGGTAGTTCACGATCTGCTCGACCGGCTTGTCCCCGAACTTCGGCATCGCCAGGAACCCGAGCCGAAGCTCCTCGGGATCGAGCAGATGCACCTGCGCCATCGTCTCGATGCACTCCCACCACATCTTCGCCCGACCCTGCTCGTCGGCCTCGAAGTAATTGCCTGCGGTGTGGTACGACGGGAAGTCGCTGGGCGCCTCGGCATTGCCGATGCGGTCCATCACGTAGTACGGCGTGCCGAGCGGGTTGTCGTCCGCGTCGATCCACCGGACGCTGGGGACCGGGAGATCGGTCGGCGCGAGCCGCTCCGAGACCAGGTACTGGCGCCGCAGGTCGTAATCCGGGAACAGCGAGATCTCGGGCGGCCGTCGGAAGACGTACCCGGCCGATTCGTGCTCGGCGCCCTCGAGGTCGAACAGGTAGGTCTCGGTGGAGAACCCGCGTTCGGTGCGCTTCCAGTCGACGATCTTCGCGTTCTGTGCGCCCGGAATACGCTGCTGGACAATCGGTTCGAGGGCGGCCGCCAGCTCCTCCTGCGCGACCCGCTCAGCCATTGTTCTTGCCGGCTCGGTTGGCGCTCCAGTCGGTGTAGCCGTAGCGCGGGTTCACTCCCATGAACACCATCTCCACAAGGCCGTGTCCGACCTTGTCACCCATCCGGACCTCGACGAGCGTCTCGCTGAGCATGCTCACCTTGCGGATCTCGTCGACGTCGGTGATGTCGACTTCAAAGCTGTCGCTGAAGTCCTTGCCGCGGTACATGCCCGACGCGTAGCCGTTGTATTCGTCGTACCCGGCCAGACCCGGCCAGAAGTCGCACACCGGCTTGACCTCGATGACGTCGGTCGTGCGATCCGAGCGGTGCACGGTGAACGTGCCGGACTTGACGACGCGGAGGTCGTCGCGGAAGTCCAGGTCGTGCTCGACGTCGATGATCGGCAGCGGCTCCTTGCCGGAGTCGATCGGGAAGAGCACCTCGCCCTCGAACTGCCAACGCTCCCCCGTGTGGGTCTCGCGCTGTGCGAAGTGCACCACCTCGTCGTCGAACTGGAAGATGCCCATGTAATAGAGGACGCCGGCAGGCACCTCGGAGGGCTGCATGTTCCCGCCCTCGGGCAGGCTGCCGCCGCCGCCGCCGTGGCGCACGCCCCACGAGTGATCCCGGCCGAACCACCAGTTCTCGGGGTCGATCTCGATGCGCTCGCCGTCGATCTCGATCCAGCCGGTGATGGTGCCGTTCTGGTAGAACCGGCGCGCATCCTCGCGGACCCGGCCGCGGCTGCGGTGGAAGGCCGCGGTCTGCTCGTAGACCGGGAAGTCGCCGCTGAAGTCGAGCTGCAGGCTCAGGCCGTGCTCGTTGGACTCGACGGTGGAGCGCACCTTGCGCAGCGGCTCGACGATCTCGTACGTGTACGGGCCGACGCTGAACGCGTTCAGTGCCCCGGTCTGGGGGTTCAGCTCGGTGGACAGGCGGACGACGCGGGCCTGCTCGCCCTTGCGGGTGACCATGGCGTAGGCGTCGAGAACGTTGCGGTTCGGGTACTTCGCCATGCCGGTCATGATGCTGATCTCGCCGGACTTGTCGAAGCCGTACATCACGATGCGCTCGGTCCAGCGCAGGTCGCTCTGCGAGACGTGGTCGAGCGTGGTCGGGAGCTGGTGGATGAGCAGTTCGTCGTGCGGGGTGATCATGGCGAGCCCTTCGTGAATCGGATGATTCCCGAAATATAATACGGAGCATGTCGCATCGTAATGATTTCGGCGAAATCTCTCCGGTACTGTCCGCCGATGTGAGCGAACAGAGGGATCGGCAGGTTCAGCAACCGGGCGCGGGCAGGCCCCGCGACCCCGAGGTCGACAGGTCGATCCTCCAGGCCACCCGCGAGCTGCTGACGGAAACGGGCTACCAGAAGACCACCATCTCGGCGATCTCCCGGCGCGCAAAGGTTGGCACCGCCGCCATCTACCGACGCTGGGCGACCAGGGAATCGATCGTCGAGGACGCGATCTTCGGCATGCAGGACGTGGACCTGCCCACCGCGACCGGCGACCTGCACGCCGACCTGCTCGCGTGGACCAGGATGTTCCTCGACCGGATCGCGGAACCAGCGACCCGGTCGGCGATCCCCGGCCTGCTCTCGGCCTATCACCACCACGAGGGCGTCTACGAACGGCTCGTCGGCCGCGCCGAGCTGCCCGCCAGGGAGGCGATGACCGAGCTGCTCGCCTCGGCCGCGCCGGAGCGCACGGCCGAGGCCACGCAGGTCACCGCGAACGCGGTCTTCGACCTGCTGATGTCGGCCACGACCATGCGCGGGCTCACGGTCGGGCTGATCGACGCGGAGTCGTTCTGCGCCCGGACCGCGGACGCGTTGACGGTGCTCGCCGAGTCCGGGGTCTGACCCCTCGGGTCAGCCCAGCAGCGCGTCCACGAAGGCGCCCGGCTCGAACGGCGCGAGGTCGTCCGCGCCCTCCCCCAGCCCGACGAGCTTCACCGGCACCCCCAGCTCGTGCTGCACCTGGAAGACGATGCCGCCCTTCGCCGTGCCGTCGAGCTTGGTCAGCACCACTCCGGTGATGTCAACGACCTCCGCGAACACCCGGGCCTGCATCAGGCCGTTCTGGCCGACGGTGGCGTCGAGCACCAACAGCACCTCGTCGACGACGGCGCGCTTCTCCACCACGCGCTTGACCTTGCCGAGCTCGTCCATCAGCCCGGTCTTGGTGTGCAGCCGGCCTGCGGTGTCGACGATCACCACGTCCACACCGGTCTCGATGCCCTTGGTCACCGAGTCGAACGCGATCGCGGCGGGGTCACCGCCCTCGGGACCACGCACCACCTCGGCGCCCACCCGCTCGGCCCAGGTCTGCAGCTGGTCGGCGGCGGCCGCGCGGAAGGTGTCGGCGGCGCCGAGCAACACCCGGCGACCGTCCGCGACGAGCACACGCGCCAGCTTGCCGGTGCTCGTGGTCTTGCCGGTGCCGTTGACTCCGACGACCAGCAGGACGCCGGGGGTCGAATCGTGGGGCAGCGCCTTGATAGAGCGGTCGAACTCGGGGTGCAGGGCCTCGATCAGGACGGTGCGCAGCAGGGCTCGGGCGTCGGCCTCGGACTTGACGCTGCCCGCCGCCAGCTCGGAGCGCAGTCGGGTCATGATCTGCTCGGTGGTGGCGCTACCGAGGTCCGCGATCAGCAGAGTGTCCTCGATCTCCTCCCACGAGTCCTCGTCCAGGTCGCCGCCGCCGAGCAGACCCAGCAGGCTCTTGCCGACCGCGGACTGCGAGCGCGAGAGCCGGCCGCGCAGCCGGTCGAGCCGTCCCGCGGTCGGTTCGATCTCCTCCACCGGGGCGGGAACGGCAGGGGCCGGAGCGGCCGCAGGCGCCTCCTCGACGGGGGCCGGCTCGACCGGGGCGGGCGCGGCGGGGGCCGGCGGAGCGGGAGCGACCTCCGGAGCCTCCTCGACGGGGACTTCCTCGACGGGGGCCGGCGGGGGCTCGACCGGCGCAGCCTCGACGGGCGGCGCGGGCTCGACGGGCGCAGTCTCGACGGGCAGCACCTCCGTGACCGGTTCCTCGACCGGCGGCGTCACCGGCGGCGCCTGCGGCGGGGTCGGCCGGGACACGGGCGGCGCGGTGGCCGTCGCACCCTGGCTGAAGCTGATCCCGCTCGCGGGCTTGTACCCGCCCGAACGGTCCTTCGTCTCCCCCAGTTCACCGGGCGCCGGCTGGGTGGGCTGCAGGCTGACCCGCCGCCTCCGGTACAGCGCCCAGCCCACGACGAGCGCGACGAGAAGGACGGCCACGACGGCCGCGATTGCGATCCAAGCTCCGGTAGTCACGCCCCCCATCCTTTCAGGCACCGATCCGGCGCAGAGAGGCGACGGGAGATCACCCGGTCAGCGAGCGATCGACGCGCAGCGCATCACTCCGCGACCGGCTGGGGAACGGCCAGGTTCTGCCCCCGCATGCGCTGCGAGATGACCTGCGTGATGCCGTCACCGCGCATGCTGACGCCGTACAACGCGTCGGCCACCTCCATGGTCGGCTTCTGGTGCGTGATGACGATCAGCTGCGACTTCTCGCGCAGCTGCTCGAACAGGCCGATCAGGCGCCGGAGGTTGGTGTCGTCGAGGGCGGCCTCGACCTCGTCCATCACATAGAAGGGGGACGGACGGGCGCGGAAGATCGCCACCAGCATCGCCACCGCGGTCAGCGACTTCTCGCCACCGGAGAGCAGCGAGAGGCGCTTGACCTTCTTGCCGGGCGGACGCGCCTCGACCTCGATGCCGGTGGTGAGCATGTCGGACGGGTCGGTCAGCACCAGCCTGCCCTCGCCGCCGGGGAACAGTTTCGCGAAGACCCCGACGAACTCGCGCTCGACGTCCTCCCATGCCTCGGTGAACACCTGCAGGATCCGGGTGTCGACGTCGGCGACCACCCCGAGCAGGTCCTTGCGCGCGGTCTTGACGTCCTCGAGCTGGGTGGACAGGAAGTTGTAGCGCTCCTCCAGCGCCGCGAACTCCTCCAGCGCAAGCGGATTGACCTTGCCAAGGGTCGCGAGATCTCGCTCGGCCCGCTTGGCCCGCCGCTCCTGGGTGTCCCGGTCGTAGGGCATCGGCGCGGGCGCCACCACCTGTTCGCCCCGCTCGCGCGCCTGCTCGTACTCGGCCATCTCCAGGGCCGACGGCGGCAGCGGCACGTCGGGTCCGTACTCCGCGACGAGGTCGTCCAGGCCGATACCGTGCTGCTCGGAGATGGTCTGCTCGAGCTGCTCGATCCGCAGCGCGGCCTGCGCCCGGGCCACCTCGTCGCGGTGCACGGCGTCGGTGAGCGCGGTCAGCTGTCCGGTGTACTGCCGCACCCGCTCCTTGACCGTCTCCAGTTGCTGTGTGCGTTCGGTGCGTTGCCGGGTCAGCTCGTCGCGGTGCGCCACCGCCGCCGCGACCACCTCCTCCAGGTGAGCCGCCACCCGCCTGCCGGACTCCGCGACGGCGGCGGCGACCGCGGCCGCGTTCTGCCGCGCGGCCATCGCCCGTTCGGCGCGGGCCCGTGCCTCGCGTTCCACCTGCGCCGCGCGCCGAAGCGAATCCGCCTTGCCGCGAACGGATTCCGCCCGTTCCTCGGCCGTCCGCAGCGTCAGGCGCGCTTCCATCTCCACGGACCGCACCTCGGCGAGCGCCGCGGCCGCGGCCTCGCGCTCGCCGTTGCTGGGGTCCCCGGCCGCCGGATCGCTGTCCAGCGACTGCTCCTGCTGGGCCAGCGCCAGGCGATCCTCCAGCTCGCGCAGCGACGCGACCGCGTCCTCACGGCCCGTCTCCGCCGCGGTGCGCTGGCCTGCCAGCCGCTCGGACTCGGCGTGCGCGGCGCGGGCCACCTGGCCGAGCCTGCCGAGCTGCTCGTAGATCGCCGACAGGGCGGCGTCGGACTCGTTGAGCGCGGCCAGGGTCTGCTCGGCGGACTCGGCGCGGTGCTCGCGTTCGGTGGTGGCCCCCGACAACGCGGCGGAGAGCTCGTCCGCACGGCGCTCGGCGTCCGCGAGGCCCGCCGTGGACGCGTCGATGGCCGACTGCACCTCGAGGGTGGAGGGTCGCCGATCGGAGCCGCCGGTCATCCAGCCGGATCCGAGGAGGTCACCGTCCCTGGTGACCGCCCGCAGGCCGGGTCGTCCGGCGACGAGGTCCGCGGCCTCCTCCAGAGTGTCCACGACGGCCACCTCGCCGAGCAGCGCGCTCAGCGCCCCGCGCAGGTTGTCGGGGTGTTCGACCAGGTCGAGGGCGCGCAGCGCGGATCCCGGCAGCGGGGCTTCTTCCCGCGGCGACGCCTGGGTGCCGTCCCGGACCACCAGTGCGGCCCGGCCGCCGTCGGCCTCCTTGAGTGCAGCGACGGCCGAGCGCGCGGCCGCCACCGTCTGGGCCGCGATGGCATCGGCGGCGGGCCCGAGCGCGGCGGCGATCGCGACCTCGTAGCCGTGCCGGATGCGGAGCATCCCGGCGAGCGGGCCGATCAATCCCTCACCGGAGCGATGTTCGATCAGCCAGGCGGCGCCGTCCTTCTGCTGCAGTCCGATCGAGAGCGCCTCGATCCTGGCCCGCAGCGAGGCGACCTCCTGGCCGGCGGCCCGCTCGGCGTCCTGCAGTTCGGTGACCCGGGCGGTGGCCGCCTCGAGCGCGGCGACGGCGCGTTCGTTCTGGGTGTCGAGCCCGAGTTCGCCCTCGTCGAGATCGCCGATCTGCGCCTGCACGCCTTCGAATTCCGCCTGTGCCGCATCGCCGCGGGCGCGCGCGTCCTCGATCGCCAGCGTCAGTCGCGCCACCTCGGCGTCGACGGAGTCCGCGCGGCTGCGGAGGGTGTCCACCTGGCCGGAGAGCCGGGCCAGGCCCTCGCGACGGTCGGCGATGGCCCGGACGGCGGCCATGTGCGCCCGCTCGGCGGCGGCGGAGGCCTCCTCGTACTCGGTCAGGGTGTCCTTCGCCGCATCGAGGGTGGCCCTGGCCATCTCGACCGCGGCCACCAGCTCCGCCTCCTCCGCCGCGACGCGTTCGGCCTGCGCCTCGAGCTGGTCGGGGTCCTGCCCGCGGCTCGAGGTGGGTGCGCTGTCGAGGTGGCGGGCACGTTCGGCGGCGATCCTGATCGTGGCGTTGACCCGCTCGGCCAGCGCGGAGAGCTGAAACCACGTCTGCCCGGCTGCCTCGGCGCTCGGGGTCAGCCTGGCCAGGGCCTGCTCGTGGGCGCCGAGCTCCGCGGACGCCGCCTCGAGCTCGGTCTGGACGTGCTCCTGCTGGGCTCGGGCCATCGCCTCGTCCTGGGACTGCGATGCCAGCTCGGCCCGCCGGGTGACCAGGTCGTCGGCCACCAACCGAAGCCGGGCGTCGCGCAGGTCGGCCTGCACGGTCTGCGCGCGGCGCGCGACCTCGGCCTGCCTGCTCAGCGGCTTGAGCTGACGACGCAGTTCGGTCGTGAGGTCGGTCAGGCGGGCGAGGTTGGCCTGCATGGAGTCCAGCTTGCGGACGGCCTTTTCCTTGCGCTTGCGGTGCTTGAGGACGCCCGCGGCCTCCTCGATGAACGCGCGGCGGTCCTCCGGGCGGGACTCCAGGATGGCGGCCAGGCGGCCCTGACCGACGATGACGTGCATCTCCCGGCCGATACCGGAGTCGCTGAGCAGCTCCTGGACGTCCATCAACCGGCACGAGCTGCCGTTGATCTCGTACTCGCCCGCGCCGTCGCGGAACATCCGCCGGGTGATCGAGACCTCGGAGTACTCGATCGGCAGCGCGCCGTCGGAGTTGTCGATGGTGAGCGTCACCTCGGCGCGGCCGAGCGGGGGCCGGCCGGAGGTGCCGGCGAAGATGACGTCTTCCATCTTGCCGCCGCGCAGCGCCTTCGCGCCCTGCTCGCCCATCACCCAGGTGAGGGCGTCGAGAATGTTCGACTTGCCGGACCCGTTCGGTCCCACCACGCAGGTGATGCCCGGTTCGAACCGCAGAGTCGTCGCGGACGCGAAGGACTTGAACCCCTTCAGCGTCAGACTCTTGAGATGCATGGCGAATGACGTTACTGCACCGCACCGACCGAATCGGCCATTGAACGCCGTGCCGGGGCGAAGACCTGGGCCTTCGCCCGCGGCAGGGGTGAGGCCCCTACCCCGATGCGCCCTGGGCCGGGGAACCAACGGTGAACCTGGCGCCGAACGGGTCGGTGATCTCCGCGGTCCGCCCGTAGGGCATGTCGGTCGGGTCGTCCGCGGCGCCTCCCGCCGCTCGCGCGGCGGCCACGGCCACGTCGGCATCGGTGACCTGGAACAGCGTGCCCCAGGCATGCGGGTGCCGCCGGGTCGCCCATGATGCCGCCGATCTCGTGCCCGTCCGGCCTGCGCAGAAACGTGAAGTCCATGCCCGGCAGGTCCTCGTTCCCGTCCAGCGTGAAGTCGAACACCGCGGCGTAGAAGTCGCGCGCCGGGCCGGGGTCCGGCGTCACCAGATCGTTGCGCAGCAGCGTGTTCGGCTCGTTCACCAACTCGCAGCCGACGTGTGCCTGCCCCTGCCACAGCCCGAACTGTCCGCCCGAGGGGTCTCGCACGATCGCCATCCGACCCTGCCCCATCACGTCCATCGGATCGACCAGCACGACACCGCCCGCGTCCCTGGATCGCGCGACGGTGACATCCAGGTCGTCGGTGGCCAGGTAGACGTTCCACCAGAACTCGGTCGCGTTCTCCTCGGGGTTCGGCATCAGCGCGGCGACCTTCTTCCCCCGCAACAGACACATCGTGTACCGCCCGGCCTCTTCGGGGCCGATGTCGAATTCCCAGCCGAAGACCTGCCCGTAGAACGACATCGCCCGATCCAGGTCGGGGATGCCCAGGTCGATCCAGGTGGGGGTGCCAAGCGGTTGGTTCGTCGTGACGGCGCTCATCGCTACTCCTCAACTGTCGGGTACGCCGTCGACGCTAGCCTTCGGCGCCGACACGGACCCTGCATTACTCTCCCCCGAGTGATCGATGATGTGACCAGTTCCAAGGGGCTCAGGGCGGGGGCCCTGAGCCTGACCTCCAGCGTGGTGATCGGGGTGGCCTCCGCCGGCCCCGCCTACAGCATCGCCGCCACCCTCGGCCTCGTCGTCGCGGCTGTCGGGCTGCAGGCCCCGGTGGTCGCGTTGCTCGCGTTCGTCCCGATCCTGTTCGCCGCGTTCGGCTACAAGGAGCTCAACCGCGCCGACCCGGATTGCGGCACCACCTTCGTCTGGGCCACCCGCGCGTTCGGCCCGTCCTGGGGGTGGATGGCCGGCTGGGCGATCGTCGTCGCGGACGTGCTGGTGATGGCGAGCATGGCCCAGGTCGCGGGCCAGTACACCTTCCTGCTGTTCGGCGCGGAGGGGATCGGCCGCGACGCCACCAGCGTCTGGGTGCTGCTGCTCGGGGTGGCGTTCATGGTCGCCATGACCTACCTGTGCTTTCGCGGCATCGACATCTCGGCACGCTTCCAGTCGGTGCTGCTGACGATCGAGTTCGTCGCGCTGGTGCTGTTCGCGGTGGTCGCCCTGATCCGCGTGTGGCTGGGCAATGCGGGTGCCGCGGCCCTGACCCCGCAGTGGAGCTGGTTCAACCCGTTCGAGATCGGATCCTTCTCGACGTTCGTCAACGCGATCCTGCTGATGGTGTTCATCTACTGGGGCTGGGACTCGGTGGTCTCGGTCAACGAGGAGACCGTCGACAAGCGGCGCACGCCGGGCCGCTCGGCGGTGATCTCCACGATCGTGCTGGTCGCCCTGTACGTGCTCGTCACCGTCGCGGCGCAGTCCTTCGCCGGGATCGGCGAGGAGGGAACCGGGCTGGCCAACCCCGAACACGTGGACGACATCTTCGCCGCGCTCGGGACCGCGGTGTTCGGCGAGAGCATGCTCGGGCAGATCCTGGTGCACGTCCTGCTGCTGATGATCCTGACGTCGGCGATCGCGTCGACGCAGACCACCATCCTGCCGACGGCCCGCACCACCCTGTCGATGGGCGTCTTCAAGGCGCTGCCGGACAGCTTCGCGAAGGTGCACCCCCGGTTCCTGACACCGACGGTGTCCACCCTCGCGATGGGCGCGGTGTCCGCCGGCCTCTACATCGCGTTCAACTTCGTGTCCGCGGGCAACCTGATCTTCGACTCGGTCTCCGCGATCGGGATCGCCGTCGGCTTCTACTACGGCATCACCGGTGTGTCCTGTGCGTGGCTGTACCGGGACACCCTGCGCGACGGTCCGCGCGAGCTGTGGATGCGAGGCATCCTCCCGCTCCTCGGCGGCGCGATGCTGCTGTTCTCCGCCGCCTGGACGGCGGTGACCTCGTTCGCCTCGGACTACGGCGAGACCAGTTGGACGCTGCCCTTCGCCCCGCACTGGCAGATCGGCGGTGTGTTCATCCTCGGTGTGGGATCGATGCTGCTTGGCCTGCCGCTGATGTGGTGGTGGCGCAGCCGCGATCGCCGGTTCTTCGACGGCGAGATCATCGAACGCCGACTCCCCGAACCCGAGGCCCGCGACCGCGAGCCGGCCGTCTGAGGCGTCAGGTGCGCTTCGTGGACGGCATGACCCGCTTGAGCACCTCGAGCATGGGCCGCTGGTACCACGAACCGAGAACGCGCACCATGAGGTCCAGGCCGCGGGCATCGTTGCCGACGAGGACGCGGGCCCGGTTCTTCGCGACGCCGTCGAGGATGATCTCCGCCGCCTTCTCCGGGCTCATCCTCAGCAGCTTCTCGTTGTAGAGCGCGGTCTCGGCCTCGTCCTTCGTCGGGCCCGCGTGCCCTGCGTTGTTGGCGACGTTGGTCTTGACGCCGCCCGGGTGCACGCACGTGACGCGCACGGGGTGCCCACCCGCGAACATCTCCAGCCGCAACGACTCGGTGAACCCGCGCACCGCGAACTTCGCGGAGTTGTAGGCGCTCTGGCGGGGCAGGGCGAGGATGCCGTAGAGGCTGGACGTGTTGATCACGTGGCCGTCGCCCGACGCGATGAGGTGCGGCAGGAACGCCTTGGTGCCGTTGACGACTCCCCAGTAGTCGACGTCGAGGACGCGCTCGATGTCCTTGAACTCGGACTCGAGGATGGAGCCGGAAAAGGCGATGCCCGCATTGTTGTAGACCTGGTTGACGACGCCGAAATGCTCGACGACGGCGTCGGCATAGTGCAGAACCGATTCGCGCTCGGACACGTCGAGCCGGTCCGACCTCACGTCGGCACCCAGTCCCTCGAGCAGCCCGACGGTCGCGGCGAGCCCCTCCGTGTCGACGTCGGACACCGCCAGTCGCGCCCCGCGGCGAGCCAGACCGAGTGCGAGGGTTCGCCCCATGCCGGAGCCTGCGCCGGTGACGACCGCGACACGTCCGAGGAATTCACTCATGCCGCCAACCTACTCCCGGCCCGTGGGAGCGGGGACGCTACAGGATGGCGACCGCGACGATCAGACCGAGCGCGAGATGCGCGGCCGCGACGACGAGCACCTCGGGGGTGAAGCGCTCCTCGGCCAACACCTCGCCGATGTCGATGCCGGTGACGAGCTCGATGAATCGCACCGAGAACACCTGCGCGACAATCCCCAACAGCCCGAAGACGAGCGTGTAGATCAGGCCCTCGACCAGTCGGCCGGAGGAGGCGTAGATCGCCAGCACGATGATCAGCGCCATGCTCACCATGCCCGCCGACGTCACGATCGCGGCATTGGGCCTGCCCTCGCGCACCAGCGTTCGCAGGTGGCCGGGCGTGGTCCAGTCGATGGCGTAGAAGCCGAGGACCATCAGCAGCAGACCGACGATCGCGTACAGCGCGATCGCGGAGACGCCCCTGCCCAGATCGGACCAGTAATCGCTACTCAGGGCCAGCACCTCAGTCGTCATCAATCGCTCCGTTTCGGTATGCATCGGGTTCCAGGGTGCGGTCACGGCTGCGGAATCCGGTGCGGCACGAAGGCCGCGCCGTCATCGGTGATCAGCCCGGAGGTCTCGCGGATGCCGAGACCGGCGGCCGTGTCGCCGACGATCCAGGCGCCGAGAGCCGGGCGCATGCCGTCGAATTCCGGTAGCGGATCGAGCAATTGGTAGACGAAGCCCTCGTCGCCGTAGATGCCGCCGGTGGTCGTCTCCATGCCCGCGCCCACCACCGAGATGTTCGCGCCCTCCCGGCCGAGCCTGGGCTTGCGCACGTACTCGGTGAGCTCGTGCGGGTCGTCGAGATAGGCGGGCAACAGGTTCGGGTGCCCGGGATACATGCCCCACAGCACCGCCAGGATCGCCTTGTTGCTCAACAACGTCTTCCAGAGCGGCTCGACCCACATCGTCTCCGGGAGCAGCGCGAGCGCCTTCTTCCCGAAGTCGTCGTCGAGCACCCACTCCCAGGGGTACAGCTTGAACAGGGTCGAGATCGGCGCCTCTTCGAGGTCGACGAACCGGTGCAGGTCCTCGTCGTAGCCGATCTCCTCGATCGCGAGCGCAACGGTGTTCAGGCCCGCCTCCGCCGCTGTCTCCTGCAGGTACGCGACGGTGATGTTGTCCTCGCCGCTGGCATCCGCCGACGACCAGGAGAAATGCGCCTCGTGGCCGGGCAGCCGGTCGCGGATCGCTCCCCACCGCTCGACCAGCGCCTCGTGCAGCGAGTTCCACTGGTCGTCGTCGGGGTGAGTGTCCTTGAGCCAATGCCATTGCAGGATGGACGCTTCGAGCAGGGTGGTCGGTGTGTCCGCGTTGTACTCGAGCAGCTTCGCGGGACGGCGACCGTCATAGCGGAGGTCGAATCGACCGTAGACGTGCGGGTCGCCGCGACGCCAGGACTCGGCGATCGGGCCCCAGGTCCATTCCGGCAGACCGAAGTCCGCGAACCGTTCGGTGAGGATCACATGCTCGACCGCGTTGAGGCACATCGAGTGCAGCAGTTCGACATCCGCCTCGATCGCCAGGATCTCGTCCATATCGAACTCGTAGTGCACCGACTCGTCCCAGTAGGGGCGGGCGGTGCCATCGCCGAGACGAGCCGGGGTGCCGTACACCAGGCCCTGGGATTCGACTATCTTCTGCCACCCCGGACGCGGGGTGGATCGAACTCTGCGCACGTCAGCTCCCGCCGCTGCCGGTCGACTTGCTGCCGAACCCGCCGCGTTGAATCGTGGTACCGGACTTGGTGGTGATGGTGGTGCCCTTGGGTGTGACGACGGTGCCGCCGGTCACCTTCGTGCCGACGCCGCCCGCGCTGC
The DNA here is from genome assembly GCF_003050885.1 of Rhodococcus sp. OK611. Taxonomy (NCBI): domain Bacteria; kingdom Bacillati; phylum Actinomycetota; class Actinomycetes; order Mycobacteriales; family Nocardiaceae; genus Rhodococcus; species Rhodococcus sp. OK611. The sequence continues at coordinate 37,171 of NZ_QAOZ01000013.1, read as the reverse complement.
CGCCGTAGTAGTAGCGGTACGGCGAGCCCGCGAAGATGAACATGCCCGCCATGCCGCCGGTGCCGGGCGTCCCGGTCGTGCAGTACGACTCGTCGACCTCGACCTCGGTGTTCGGGTCGATGCAGGTGGCCTGGACCTCGTCCGAGGACAGCGCGGTGTATCCGAGCGCGACCAGTCCGACCACGCCGACCACCGCGACGCCGCCGATCAGGCCCTTCTTCCGCTTGCGTCGGCGTTCCTCGGCCTTGGCCTCGGCCTCGGCGGCCAGCCGCTCCTGCTCGGCGCGGTCCTTGCGGGCCTTGTCCCTGGCGCGCGCCTCGCCGACCGTCGGCGGACGGGGCACGGTGCTGCCGGGTTCCTGACGCCGTATCCGGCCGCCGCCGGGAGCCTGCGCGGCCTCGTCGCCTGCGCCGGACCCGTCCGTACCGCCGGTCTCGCCTGCCCCGTTCCTGTCGTCCGGTCCGCCCTGATCCGGTCCCACTCGTCCCTCCCCATCCTGTGACGTCATCGCACCGAGGTTAGCGTTCGTCGAAACCGGTGAGGTTTCCCGCGGCGTCCGACCAGCTCTCCACCACGAGATCGACCCGGCCGGGCGTCGAGCCGGACCGGAGCAGCTCCAGCAGCAGCTCGCACTGCGGCCGGGGCCCCTCGGCGATCACCAGCACCCGACCGTCCGGGCGGTTGGTGGCATGTCCAACGAGGCCGAGTTCGAGCGCCCTCGACCGCGTCCACCACCGAAACCCCACGCCCTGAACCGACCCGTGTACCCAGGCGGTCAGGCGCACCGGTTCCGGTGGGCGCATCGGAGCCCGCTCAGCTGCTCTTCGGCGGCACGAGCTTGTGCACGCTGCCGTCAAAGCTGGTGGTGTACAACGCCGCCGGATCCCAGCCGGGGCCGGATCCGAACCGGACGGAGCTCGTCAGCGGCAGATCGGAGCCGATCTCGCAGGTGGAGCCGGTGGTGGGGTCGAGCCGAACCACCTTGCCCGCGCCGTTGAGCGCCATGTAGATGTTGCCGTCGGCCCCGACGGTGAGGTCGTCGCCCGCGTTCGACGAACCGGATCCCGCGACCTTCATGGTGTGGACCGCGCCCTTGAGATCGGTCGCGTTCAGCTCCCGGATCTCGGTGTTCGAGTCAAAGGTGTTGCCGACGTAGACAGTTGCGCCGTCCGCGGACACGGCGAGGCCGTTGGCGGAGCCCAGGTCGGTACGCACCGACGCCGGGGTGCCCGGCTGTGCTGCCGGAATTCGGGTCAGACCCTGGTCGGACCCGAGGTTCCTGGTGACCAGCAGGTCACCGTTCGCCAGCTTGGCCAGCCCGTTCGGCATAGTCAGCCCCTTGGCCACGGTGGTCTGCTCGCCGGTGTCCAGGTCGAGGGACTCGACGGTGCCGTTCTTGCTGTTCGACAGGCCGGCCATCGCGTTGTTCCCGGTGGTGAACAGGATGTTGTCACCGCTGACGACGATGCCGCCCGGCCCGGTGAAGTCCGAGACCAGTGTGCCGGTCTTGCCTCCGGGGGACAGCGTGCGGATGGCTCCGTCGCCGAACAGGGTGCCCTCGGACAGCAGCATCTTTCCGCGGCCGTCGAACGCCAGGTTCTCCAGCATCCCGAATCCGCTGGCCACCTCGCTCGCCGTCCACGGCGTACACGACTGCGCGGCAGCGGTGGTCGTGGTGACGGACGGCGTCGTGGTCGCGGCGGCGGGCGCGGGTGCCGAGCTCGCGGGCGTCGACGTCACCGGCGCCGCGGTCGGCGCCGCGGTGGCGGGCGTCGCGGCCGCAGGTGCGGCGGAGGTGGTCGGCGCGACGGCGGGCGCGGCCGTCGTGGTCGACGCGACGGGTGCGGCCGTCGTGGTCGGCGCGGCAACTCCGGGCAACGGCGAGGTCAGGCCGGGCAGCGAGAAGGGCGGCGCGACAGTGGGCGTCGTCGTGGCCGCGGGCTCCGCGGGAGTCGGAGCAGGCTGAACGGGAGCGGGCTGGGCGACGGCGATCGGGGCACCCACGATCGCGCCGGTTGCCACCAGGGCACCGACCATCGCAACACGAGAGAGCAACATGGCGCCTATTTGATCACGAATCAGTTTCAACCGTCAGGTTCACCACGGTGCCATTTTTCAGGGTACGTCCGACCGTGCACACCTTGTCCACGGATTTGAGCGCAACAGTGAGCAAACGCTCCTGCGCCTCGGCGTCGAGTTCGCTGAGATCGACCTCGAGAACCTCGTCCAGCCGCGGGTACACCTCGTTCTCACGGTCCGCCGCGCCCGACACCCGGACTGTCGCGTCGTAGTTGTCCCCGAGCCTGCGCGAGAGCGGCAGGTCCGAGCTCATGCCGGTGCAGGCGGCCAGCGCGATCTTGAGCAGCTCACCGGGGGTGAACACGCCGTCGACGCTCTCCGACCCGATCAGCACCTCCGCGCCGCGCGAGCTGCGGCCCGTGTAGCGGCGCGTCCCGGTGCGCTCGACCCACAACTCGGTGGACGCGGCCGGCTGGGCGGGGGTACTAGCGGAAGTCTGATCAGCCATACCCGAATCCTGCCATCCGCCGCGGTCGGCTCCGCAGCCGACATGGCGCCACTCGGCTACACCTGGAAGCGGTACCCCATCCCGGATTCGGTGATCAGATGCTTGGGCTGCGAGGGATCCCGCTCCAGCTTGCGGCGCAGCTGCGCGAGATACACACGCAGGTAGTGGGTTTCGGTGGCGTACGACGGGCCCCACACCTCGCGCAGCAATTCCTTCTGCCCGACCAGCTTGCCCTTGTTGCGCACCAGCATCTCCAGCATCCCCCACTCGGTGGGCGTCAGATGCACCTCGCGCTCGTCCTTGATCACCCGCTTCGCGGCCAGGTCGACGGTGAACGACTCGGTCACCACCACCGGCTCGCCCACATCGGTGGCCGCGGAGTGCCGCCGTACCGCGGCCCTCAGGCGTGCCAGGAACTCGTCCATGCCGAAGGGCTTGGTGACGTAGTCGTCGGCGCCCGCGTCGAGGGCCTCCACCTTGTCGGCCGAGTCGGTGCGCGCGGAGAGCACGATCACGGGGGCGGTGGACCAGCCGCGGAGCCCGGCCAGCACCTCGATGCCGTCCATGTCCGGCAGACCCAGGTCGAGCACGATCACCTCGGGGTGCTTCTCGGCGGCGGCCCGCAGCGCCGCCGCCCCGGTCGCCGCCGTGGTCACCTCGTAGCCCCGCACGCTCAGATTGATCCGCAGCGCCCGCAGGATCTGCGGTTCGTCGTCGATCACCAGCACCCGTGTCACACAGTCACCTTCCCGATCCCAGCCAAGTCCACCACCATTGTCAGCCCACCGCCCGGTGTATCCGTGGCGCTGACGCTTCCCCCCATCGCCTCGACGAAACCGCGCACCACCGACAACCCAAGGCCGACCCCGGTGGACATGTCTCGGTCGCCGAGGCGTTGGAACGAGTCGAAGATCTGATCCTCCGCACCTCGGGCGATGCCCGGGCCGGTGTCCGCAACCGTGATCAGCACCCGGTCCTTCACCGGAGCCGCGGCAATCCGCACCATCGAGTCGGGTGCGTACCGGAGCGCGTTGTCCACCAGGTTCGCCAGTACCCGCTCGAGCAGTCCGCTGTCCGCCATCACCGCGTTGCCGCCGACCTCGACCTTCACCCGGTCCGGTCCAGCCCGGCCGATTCCCGGCGCGCCGATCCCGACGCCGACCAGCGCGCGATGGACCACCTCTTCCAGGTAGACCGGGCGCAGGGTCGGGCGCACCACGCCCGCCGCCAGCCGCGAGGAGTCGAGCAGGTTACCCACCAGATTGGTCAGTTGGTCGGCCGACTCTTCCACCGTGGCAAGCAGTTCCGCGGTGTCCTCCGGCGAGAACTCCACGTCGTCGCTGCGCAGGCTCGAGACCGCGGCCTTGACCGCCGCCAGCGGCGTCCGCAGGTCGTGGCTCACCGCGGACAACAGCGAGCGTCGCAGCCGGTCCGCCTCCGCGAGAGCCTTCGCCTGGCTGGCCTCCTCGGCGAGCTCGCTCTGCCGGATCAACCCCACCGCCTGATTCGCTACGGCCAGCAGAACCCGTCGGTCGCGCGCGTGCAGTTCGCCGCCCCGCAGGGCCAGCGCGTACTCGCCGTCGTTGACCTCGCACACGGTGTCGGCCTCGTCGACCGTCGTGAGCGGGGCCGGTCCCACCGAGCTCACCACCCCGTGCTCGCGGCGGATCATGCTCACCGACTGTTGGGCGTAGGTCTCCCGCACCTTCTCCAGCAGTGCGGGGAGGTCCGCCCCACGCAGCACCGACCCGGCGAACAGGGCGAGCAGTTCCGCCTCCTTCGACGCCCGGCGCGCCTCCCTTGCCCGCTTCGCGGCGGCGTCCACCAGCACGGCCACGGCGACGGCGATCACCAACAGCACCACCGTGGTGATGAAGTTGTCCGGCTCGGCGATCGTGAAGCTACGCACCGGCGGGGTGAAGAAGTAGTTGAGCAGCAGGCCCGAGATCAGCGCGGACAGTGCCGCGGGCGCCACGCCGCCGAGCAGGGCGACGAGGAGCACGACGATGAAGAACAGCGCGCTCTCGCCCCCCCAGCCGAGGTGCCGGTCGACCGCTCCCATGACCAGCGCGGCCGCCGAGGGCACCAGGACCGCGGCGACCCAGGCCAGGATCTTGCGCGAACGGGTTCCGACCGGGGTCAGCCTGCGTGGCGTGCTCGACTCACCGTGGGTGACCATGTGCACGTCGATCGAGCCGGACTGCTGCACGACGGCCGCGCCGATGCCCTCGTCGAGGATGCGGGCCCAGCGCGACCGCCTGGAGGTCCCCAGCACCAGCTGGGTCGCGTTGGCCGCGCGCGCGAACTCGAGCAGGGTCGACGGCACATCGTCGCCGACCACGCTGTGCAGGCTCGCGCCGATGCTGGTCGCCAGCTTGCGCACCTTGCCCATCTCCGGCGCGGACACCCCGGCCAGCCCGTCGCCGCGCACCACGTGCACGACGATGAGCTCGGCACTGGACTTCGAGGCGATCCGGCCGGCCCGGCGCACCAGGGTCTCCGACTCCGGTCCCCCGGTGACGGCCACCACCACCCGCTCCCTGGCCTCCCAGGTGTCGGTGATCTTGTTCTCCGCACGGTACTTCGCGAGCGCCGCATCCACCTGGTCGGCGACCCACAGCAGCGAGAGCTCCCGCAACGCGGTGAGGTTGCCGCGACGGAAATAGTTGCTCAATGCCGCGTCCACCTTCTCCGCGGCATAGATGTTTCCGTGGGAGAGCCTGCGGCGCAGCGCCTCCGGGGTCACGTCCACCAGCTCGACCTGGGTGGCCGCGCGCACGACCGCGTCGGGAACGGTCTCCCTTTGTGTCACCCCGGTGATCTGCTGGACGACGTCGTTGAGGCTCTCGAGGTGCTGCACGTTGAGCGTGCTGAGCACGTCGATGCCCGCGGCGAGCACCTCCTCGACGTCCTGCCACCTCTTCTCGTTGCGGCTGCCGGGAGTGTTGGTGTGGGCGAGCTCGTCCACCAGCACCAGCGCCGGCCTGCGGCGGAGCACCGCATCCACGTCCAGTTCGCCCATCGTGGTGCCGCGGTAGTCGATCAGCTTCGGCGGCACCACCTCGAGATCGCCGATCTGTGCGGCCGTGCGGGCGCGGCCGTGGGTCTCCACCACGGCCGCGACCACATCGGTGCCTCGTTCGCGACGGCGATGGGCCTCGCCGAGCATCGCGAACGTCTTGCCCACCCCGGGGGCGGCGCCCAGATAGATGCGCAGCTCACCGCGCTTGCACCCGTCCCAGGAACCCGTACTGCTCACTCCGTCATCATCCACCAGTGCGCACGTCAACCGCAGGAAGGCGCGGTCAAGCCCAGTGCGAGATTCAGTTCGAGCACGTTCACCCGTTCCTCGCCGAGCAGCCCGAGCCGGCGGCCCTCGGTGTTCTCGTCCACGAGCTGGCGGACCCGCTCCTCGCCGAGCCCGTTCGCCTCGGCAACCCGGGGCACCTGGATCGCGGCGTAGGCGGGACTGATATGCGGGTCGATGCCGGACCCGGATCCGGTCACCGCGTCGACGGGAACCTGATCGGGGCGCACGCCCTCCCGCTCGGCGATCGCCGTGCGACGCTCGGTGATGAACGACGCCAGGATCTCGCTGCTGGGGCCCTGGTTGGTCGGCAGGGCCGTCGCCGGGTCGCCCGGCGCAAACGGGTCCTCATCGGCGACCGAACCGGTGACCCTGTTGTGGAAGAACGGATCCGGCGCACCGGACTCCACCTGCGGGTCCACCCCGACCCAGCGACTGCCGACCACGCAACCGTTGCTGTCACGCACCGGCGAGCCCTCCGCGGATCCGGAGCTGATCCGGCCCACCCCCCACACCGCGGCGGGATAGATCACCCCGAGGATCGCGGTGAGCGCGAGCAGGACCAGCAGGCCGGCCCACACCTGCTTCACGAAACCGATAGTGAATCGCATTCAAGCTCACCCAATCCCAGGAATAAGTCGGACGACGAGGTCGATCAGCCAGATGCCGATGAACGGCGTGATCACACCACCGAGGCCATAGATCAGCAGGTTTCGGCCCAGCAACTGCGAGGCCGAGGACGGCCGGTAGCGCACGCCCTTGAGCGCCAACGGGATCAGCGCCACGATCACCAACGCGTTGAAGATCACCGCCGACACGATCGCCGACTGCGGCGTCGCCAGGCGCATGATGTTCAGCGTGTCCAGCTGCGGGTAGATGCCGCTGAACAGCGCGGGCAGGATGGCGAAATACTTCGCCAGGTCGTTGGCGAGCGAGAACGTGGTCAGCGCTCCACGGGTGATGAGGAGCTGCTTGCCGATCTCCACCACCTCGATGAGCTTGGTGGGATCCGAGTCAAGGTCCACCATGTTCCCGGCCTCCTTGGCCGCGGAGGTACCGGTGTTCATCGCGACGCCGACGTCGGCCTGTGCCAGCGCGGGCGCATCGTTCGTGCCGTCACCGGTCATCGCGACCAGACGTCCACCCCGCTGCTCCTTGCGGATCAGCTCGAGCTTGTCCTCCGGGGTCGCCTCGGCCATGAAGTCGTCCACACCTGCCTCGGCGGCGATCGCCTTGGCGGTCAACGGGTTGTCGCCGGTGATCATGACGGTACGGATGCCCATGGCCCGCAGCTCGGCGAACCGCTCGGCGATGCCCGGCTTGACCACGTCGGAGAGCTCGATGACACCGAGCACCCTCGGGCTCCCCGCCTCGACCACGGCCACCACGAGCGGCGTGCCGCCGACCTGGGCGATCTCGTTGACCGTGTCGGTGACGGCAGGGGCCGCACCGCCGCCCTGCGTCCGCACCCAGGACAGCGCTGCGTCGCTTGCGCCCTTGCGGATCTGCGATCCGTTGAGGTCGAGTCCGCTCATCCGGGTCTGAGCCGTGAACGGCACGAACTCGCCGAGCTTCTCCGCCTCGGACGGGTCCGGGTCGAGCCCGAAGTCCCTGGCGCACAGCTCCACGATGCTGCGGCCCTCCGGCGTGCCGTCCGCCAGGCTGGACAGCCGGGCGGCTGCCGCGAGTTCCCCCGCGGTGACCCCGGGAGCGGGATGCAGGGCGGTGGCCCTGCGGTTGCCGTAGGTGATGGTGCCGGTCTTGTCCATCAGCAGCGTGTCGATGTCGCCCGCCGCCTCGACCGCGCGGCCCGACATGGCCAGCACGTTGCGTTGCACCAGTCGATCCATGCCCGCGATGCCGATGGCCGAGAGCAGCGCGCCGATGGTCGTCGGGATGAGACAGACGAGGAGCGCGATCAGCTTGATCGGGTCCTGCTCCTGGCCCGCGTACATGCCCATCGGCCCGATGGCGACCACGGCCAGCATGAAGATGATGGTCAGCGAGGCCAGCAGGATGTTCAGGGCGATCTCGTTGGGCGTCTTCTGCCGCGCGGCGCCCTCGACCAGGGCGATCATCCGGTCCACGAACGAGTGGCCCGGCGCCGCGGTGATCTCGACGACGATCCGGTCGGACAGCACGATGGTGCCGCCGGTCACCGCGCAGCGGTCGCCGCCGGACTCGCGGACCACGGGCGCGGATTCGCCGGTGATGGCCGACTCGTCCACGGTGGCGATGCCCTCGACGACGTCGCCGTCACCGGGGATCACCTCGCCCGCGACCACGACCACCCGATCGCCGACCACCAGGTCAGCGCCCGGGATCGACTCGATGGCACCACCGGCGGTGATGCGGTGAGCGGTGGTGTCCTGCTTGACCTTCCGCAGGCTTGCCGCCTGAGCCTTTCCGCGCCCCTCTGCGACGGATTCGGCCAGGTTCGCGAAGAGCACGGTGAACCACAGCCAGGCCGCGACCACCCAGGAAAACACCGACGGGTCGGCGATCGCCATCACCGTGGTGACCACCGAGCCGACGAGCACCACGAACATGACCGGGTTGCGCGCGAGGTGACGCGGGTCGAGCTTGCGGACCGCACCGGGCAGCGCCGTGAGCAGTTGCTTCGGGCTGAAGATCCCGCCCTGCACCCGATGCTGGTGGTGCTGGTCGTCCCCCGCGCCTTCCCCGGATCGCGGGGTGACGTCGGGTCGTACGGTTGTGTTCACACTCATTGCAGAGCCTCCGCGATCGGGCCCAGAGCCAGGGCCGGGAAGAATGTCAGCGCGGCGACCAGGACGACGGTGCCGGTGAGGAGTCCGGCGAACATCGGGCCCGCGGTGGGCAGGGTGCCTGCGCCCGGCGCCGTCTTCTTCTGCGACGCCAGGGATCCGGCGAGCGCGAGGACGAAGATGATCGGCAGGAATCGTCCGAGCAGCATGCAGACGCCGAGCGAGGACTGGAACCAGTCGCTCGTCACGGTCAGGCCGCCGAAGGCGCTGCCGTTGTTGTTCGAGGCCGAAGCGAACGCGTAGAGGACCTCGGAGAACCCGTGGATGGATCCGGGCGTGCCCGGATCGCCGCTGTTGCCCTGATATCCGGTGGTGGACGACAGGATCACGGTGATACCGGTGCCGATGAGCACCAGTGCCGGCATCACGAGCACCGAGAGCGCCGCCAGCGTGATCTCCCGCTGCCCCAGCTTCTTGCCCAGATACTCGGGGGTGCGGCCGACGAGCAGTCCGCCGACGAACACGGCGATCAGCGCCAACACGAGGATGCCGTACAGGCCGGTGCCGACGCCGCCGGGTGCGATCTCACCGAGCAGCATGTTGAGCATCACCGCGCCGCCGCCGAGCGGCGACATGCTGTCGTGCGCGGAATTGACCGCGCCGGTGGAGGTTCCGGTGGTGCTGACCGCGAACAGCGCGGTGCTGGGGATCCCGAATCGGACCTCCTTGCCCTCCATCATGGCGCCTGCCGCGGTGGCGGCGACGCCACGCTGGCCGGACTCGGCGGCGAGGGTCACGGCGAGCAGGCCGGCCCAGAGGAGGCCCATGACGGCCAGCAGGGTCAGGCCCTGCTTGCGATCGCCGACCATGGTGCCGAAGGTGCGGGTGAGCGACACCGGGATGAGCAGGATCGCGATGATCTCGACGATATTGCTCAGCGGAGTCGGATTCTCGAACGGGTGCGCCGAGTTCGCCGCGAGGATGCCGCCACCGTTGGTGCCCAGTTCCTTGATGGCCTCCTGCGAGGCCACCGGCGCGAGCGCGTTGGTGACGGAGTTCCCGTCGAGGCCGGTCGAGGAGAAACCGGAATCGAAGGACTGGATCACGCCCTGGCTCAACAGGATCAGCGCGATGACGAACGAGATCGGGAGCAGGATCCGAATGCAGCCACGGGTCAGGTCCACCCAGAAGTTGCCGATCTCGCCGCCGCGGGAGACACGGACGAAGCCGCGGATCAGCGCTGCCGCGACCGCCATACCGACCGCCGCGGACACGAAGTTCTGCACGGCCAGGCCGAGCGGCTGGGTCAGGTTGGTCATCGTGGTCTCGGGCGCGTAGGACTGCCAGTTGGTGTTCGCCACGAACGATGCGGCGGTGTTGAAGGCCATCGCCGGGCTCACCCCGGACAGGTCACCGCTGAGCGGCAGCACGCCCTGGACGCGCTGCAGGAAGTAGAGGAACAGCACGCTCGCGGCCGAGAAGCCGAGCAGGCTCCCGGCGTAGCCGTACCAGGTCTGGTCGGTGCGGGCGTTGATACGGCAGAGCCGGTACAGGACCGTCTCGATGCGCAGATCCCCTGAGCGGAGATCGGTGTCGGTGGTGTAGACCTTGGCCATGTAGTCACCGACGGGGACATACAGAATCGCTAGCACGGCGATCACCAGTGCTATCTGCAGTCCCGCAGCAAGCGCGGGATTCATGTGTCAGAACCTCTCGGGGTCAAGAAGCGCGATCAGCAGGTAGATCACGAGGGCCGCCGCGATGGCGATCAGGATGACGCTGAGCGTCCCGCCGGCGGTCACTGCGCACGCTTTGTCTGCAACCCGCGCAGCACCAGCGCGCAGAGGCCGAAGGTGCCGATGATGAGCGCCACGTAGGCCAGATCAGCCATGACAGTTCCTTTTCGAAAGTCTCACGCGCGCCGTCCATCGGCGTGCGCCGTCCCCGTTTTCGGGCACAGTGCAGCGTGCTCCCGGACGAGGGCGAATAGGGACTTCCTTACGGCTCGCTAACGCCGCCACCTGGGCTGTTGACGCCTTCTTTACGCGCTTGCGCCTGTGCGCGCGTCGCACCCCAACAGGGGTACAACGCGCGCACAGTTCCGTGGCGGTCAGACGACAGCGGTCTCCCCCGCGAGCCGACCGACCGACGCGGGCACCGGGGTGTCCCCGTCCACCCAGGGCGCCGGAATCGGTGCGCCCGCCACGGTCCGCAGCGGCACGACGCCCGCCCAGGCATCGCCGACTCGGTTGGGTTCGCTCGGCGGGGCGTTGCGTACCTTGACCGTCCACCCGCCCGCGCTGATCGGCAACGCGATGGTCAGCGTGGCCGCGAGCTCCTTCTTGGTGTGGCCGCGCACCTCGGCACTCCGTCCCGGGATCAGGGCGTCCGAGAGTGCGTTCAGCGCGTCGGCGGACTCATCCCGCGTGAGCGCGATCAGGTGCCCGCGCACCACGGCGGATCGGTAGTTGGCCGAGGAGTTGAAGAGGTTGTCCGCCACCACGATTCCGTCGAGCAGGGCAACGCAGAGCGCGGCGGGTGCGCCCGACGCGACCTGGCGTAGTGCCCCGGCGCCGGTGGACCCGTGCAGAATGATCCGGTCGCCGTCCCTGGCATAGAGCATCGGAACCGCCCACGGCATGCCGTCGACGACGGTGGCGAGGGTGCCCACCACCGCTGCATCGAGCACGGCGTCGAGCTGGGTTCGGTCGAGCATCGAGCGTTCGGGGTGCCTGGTGATTGTGTCCACCCCACCAGCCTCGTCACATTCTGGCGCGGCCAACAGGTCCAGAATTGCCAATCTGCATAGTCCAGTATTCTCCGAGCATGGCCCGCCACCCCCGCGACGTCCAACTGACGCTGACGCTGCCTCCCACCGGCGCCGCTCTCCGGCACCGCATCTCGGAGGCGATCATCGACGCGATCCGGCTCGGCCGGCTACACCCCGGCGACGCACTGCCGCCGACCAGGGCGCTCGCCGCCGAGCTGGGCGTGTCCAGGGCAGGCGTGGTCGAGGCCTACGACGAACTCTGCGCGGCCGGATATGCGTGCGCGCGGCCGGGATCCGGGACCCTGATCGCGCCTGGGGCCGATGCCGCGGCCGCCGCGGGTGCCGGCTCCCACGTGTCGGACCGCCCGACGCCGGTCCCGGACACCGGACCGACACCGACAGCCCCGACCTGGGACCTCACCCCGGGCTGCCCGGACACCGGCCTCATCTCCCCCGACGACTGGCGGCGCGCCTGGCGGGCGGCCGCGGCGGCACCGATCCGCCCGCGCTCGCCCGGCTCGACCGGCCATCCGGTGCTGCGCCACGCGCTGGCCCTGCACCTGCGCCGCACCCGCGGGATTCTCGCCCACCCGGACGAACTGGTGGTCGTCCCCGGTGTCGACTCCGCGCTGCGCACCCTCGCCGCGGCCGCGGACCTGGCCGGCAGGGACGTCGCCTTCGAGGAGCCGGGGTACCGCAACGCCCGCCGGACACTCGAGCTGTCCGGGGCCCGCCCGCGGCCGATCGCGGTCGATGCCGACGGTCTCGACCCGGCGGCGCTCCGCGAGACCGATGCCGCCGTGTATTGCACTCCGGCGCACCAGTATCCGCTCGGCGCCCGGATGCCGGTCGCCCGTCGCGCCGGGCTGGTGGGGCGGGCGGCCGCCTCCGGGACGCTGATCATCGAGGACGACTACGACGGCGAGTTCCGCTACGACGTCTCCGCACTGCCTGCCCTGCGCAGCATCGAGGGCGGACGCGAGCACGTCGCCTACCTCGGCACCGCGTCGAAGATCCTCTCGCCCTCGATCCGCCTTGCCTGGCTGCTCCCCCCGCCCGCCCTGCTCCAGCGGGTGCACGAATCGCTGCGCCGCACCGGCGAGAACTGCTGCGGGGTCACCGGACTCGCACTGGCCCACTTCATCGAATCCGGCGCCCTGACCCGGCACCTCGCCCGGGCCTCGCGCACCTACTCGGCGCGGCGGGCCGCCCTGGTCGGTGCACTCCGGAGCCGCCCAACCCTGATGGACCGGCCGGGGGTCGACCTCGCGGGCATCGAGGCCGGGCTGCACGTGGTGCTGCGCCTGCCGGACCACGCCGACGACGACGACGACGCCATCGCAACCGAACTCGGCACCAGGGGCATCGCGGTGCCCGGCCTGGGTCCCTACCGCACCGACGCGGCGGGTCCACGGGGCCTGATGTTCGGATACGCGCAGTTACCCGAGACCCAGGCCGACGCCGTCGCCGGTGCGATCGCGGAGGTGGTCGGCAGGCATCTCGCCCGCTGACTCACGGCTGCTCATCCGGCTCCTGCTCGAGGACCTTCTCCAGGAAGTCCTTGAGCTCCTGGATCGCCGACGCGCCGGGGATGGCGCTGAGACTGGCGAGGGCCGCGTTCAGCGCGGCCAGGAGGGTTCGAAAGATCCGCCGCCCGATCGTCCCGCCGCCGCGGACGACCCCCATCACCTCGCTGCGGCCTGCCAGCTCGATCACCGCGAGCTTGAAATCACGCATGGCGCCGTCCCAGCCCGCCGATCCCAACGCGTCGATCACGGTGTCGGCGGGGAACTCCCGGCTCTCGCCGCTGAGCGCGCGGAGCGCCTCCGCCCCCTGATTCGCCACGAGTTGTTCGACAGCCGAGGCGAACCGGCGTCGGAGATCCTCGTCGGGCAGCACGGCGCGCTCCGCACCGCTGTCGTCACCGAGGGCCGCGTCCGGTTGCGCCGACCAGCGCAACACCAGCAGCACATCGTCGACGAGCTGGCGCACGATGAGCATGTCGTCGTAGTCGGCCACGAGACCTCCTCGCCGAAGGACACCCGTCAGTGTGCGCGTCGCGGGTCGGGGTCTACAAGCCTCGCGGCCGTGGCTGGCACTTCGGGCAGCTGTAGGAGGACCTGTTCATGAACTTCTCCCGCCGGATGGGCGCACCACAGCGCGGGCACGGACGGTCCTCGCGGCCGTAGGCGGACAGCGACCGGTCGAAGTACCCGGACTCCCCGTTCACGTTCACGTACAGCGCGTCGAACGAGGTACCGCCCTGCGCCAGCGCCTCGCTCATCACCTCGGTGACCGAGCCGAGCAGCAGGCGCACCTGTGGGCGGGTCAGCCGGTCAGCAGGCCTGTTCCCGTGGATCCCGGTGCGCCACAACGCCTCGTCGGCGTAGATGTTGCCGACCCCGGACAGTACCGTCTGATCCAGGATCACCCGCTTGATCTCGGATCCCTTCGCCCGGATCGCGGCGACGACCGAATCCGCGTCGAACAACGGGTCCAGCGGGTCCCGCGCGATGTGGGCCACCGGCTCGGGCAATGCCGTCCCGTCCACGTCGACGATCGGCGCCAATGCCCAGCCGCCGAAGGTGCGCTGGTCGACAAACCGCAACTGTGACCCGCTGTCCAGGTTCGCCAGGATGCGCAGATGCTTCTCGCGCGGCGCGGCCGGCGGCTGCACCAGCATCTGGCCGCTCATCCCGAGGTGCACCACCACGGCGAGGTCGCCGGGCGCCAACTCGAGCCAGAGGTACTTGCCGCGACGGCTGGCGCCGACGACCCCGAGACCGGCAAGCTGCGCCGCGAGATCGTCACCGCCGAGAAGGTGCCTGCGGACGGCTCGGGGATGCAGGACCTCGACGGCATCGATCCGGGAACCGACGACGTGGGCCTCGAGCCCGCGCCGGACCACCTCGACCTCGGGCAGCTCCGGCACGGCGTCAGCCGACCTGGTCGGAGTCGTCCTCCGAGAGGGACTTCCAGGCGGTGCTGGCCGCCTTCTGCTCGGCTTCCTTCTTCGACCGTCCGACACCGACGCCGAGCGCATCCCCCGCGACCAGCACGGTCGCGGTGAACTCCTTGTCGTGATCGGGCCCGGTCGCACTGATCTCGTAGACCGGCACGCCCGCGCCACGCTCCGCGGTCAGCTCCTGCAGGCTGGTCTTCCAGTCGAGACCCGCGCCCAGCTTGGGTGCGCGCTCGAGGAGGTCACCGAACAGCGAGAGCACGACGGTCCGCGCCGTGTCGATGCCGTGCTGCAGGTGCACGGCACCGAGCAGCGACTCCATGCCGTCCGCCAGGATGCTCGCCTTGCCGCGGCCCCCGGTCATCTCCTCGCCCTTGCCGAGCAGGAGATGGGCACCGAGACCACCCTCACCGAGATCGCGTGCGACCTCCGCGAGTGCGTGCATGTTGACGATGCTGGCCCTGATCTTGGCCAGCTCACCCTCGGACTTCTCCGGATGCGCGACGTAGAGCTTCTCGGTGATGGTCAGGCCGAGCACCGAGTCGCCCAGGAACTCGAGCCGCTCATTGGTCGGCAACCCGCCGTTCTCGTACGCATACGAGCGGTGGGTCAGCGCCAGCGTGAGCAGCGGTTCGTCCAGGACAACGCCAAGAGCGGCGAGGAGGGAATCATGATCCCCCTCGCCGCCGGCGGGTGCTGCGTTGCTACTTGTCACTGCGCGACTAGACCGCAGCGGTGACCTGACGACCCTTGTAGGTGCCGCAGGACGGGCACGCAATGTGGGGCAGGGTCTTCTCGCCACAGCCACGGTTCGGGCAGGTGATGAGGGTGGGCACAGTGGTCTTCCACTGGCTGCGACGCGACCTGGTGTTGGACCGCGACATCTTGCGCTTGGGGACAGCCACTTCTACTTCTCCTCGGCTTCAGTGTTCACACGACTCTTGCTGGGCTGGGATGATGCATCCTCAGCGTCGAACTTCCCCGCGAGGGCAGCCCAGCGAGGATCCAGTATCTCATGTCCATGCCCAGATTCTGCAATCGCCAGACGAACCCCACATTCGGGGCACAGTCCCTGGCAATCTTCGCTGCACAATGGCTGCAGCGGAAGCGCTAGCCCGGCCGCATTCACGATGACCGGTTCGAGATCGATCAGGTCATCGACGATGCGGTAGATCTCATCTTCTTCGGTGGTCGCCTCGGTGGTGCTGTTCGGGTACGCGAACAGCTCGGTGAGGTAGAGGTCGAGCTCGGCGTCGAACGGTTCGAGGCAGCGCGAGCACTCCCCCTCGGTGGCCGCCCGGACGGTGCCGGTGACCAGCACGCCCTCCGAGACGGACTCAAGCCGGAGGTCGAGTGCGACGTCACCGCCGACCGGCACCGCGATCATGTCGAGGCCGATACGGGAGGCGGCGGGCACCGTGCGGGTGACCGTGGTCATCGACCCGGGACGGCGCCCCAGACTGAGGATGTCCAGCACAAGACCGCCCTCGTGAAGACGGGGCGAACCGGAACGATGCGAGGACACGCGAATACTCTTTCGTCAGCGAAGAAGGGGATGGGCAACCACTCAACGGTACGCGATGGGGTGCCCCAATGGAAAATCTGAAGCCGGCGACCCTCGGCTACCGGTGACGGCTCGACCGGCTGGGTCGCTCGTCGGGCTCGTCGTAGTCGGGGATCCCGGAGCCGGTCCGCAGTTGCTGGCGGCCGCGGCCAACGGAGCGGATGGTCCCGCTGAGGAACTCCTCGAACTCGGCGAGCTTGCCGTCCACGTACAGGTCGCATTCGCCCCGCAGCCGGTCCGACTCGGCGTGCGCGGAGTCGATGACCCGAGCCGACTCCGAGTGCGCGGCCTGCACGACCTCGGTCTGCGACACCAGCCGCTCCTGCTCGGCGCGCCCGTCCGCGACCGACCGCTCGTGCGCGGCGCGGCCGGATTCGACCAGGCGCTCCGCCTCGGCCGCTGCCTGCCCGGTGAGGCTGTCGTATTCGTGCTGCCCCTCGGCGATGGTCCGGTCCGCCTCCTCGCGCGCGTCCGCGACGAGTTCATCGGCGTGTGCCTGCGCCTCGGAGACCATCCGGTCGGCCTTCGCCTTGGCGTCGGCGAGGATCCGGTCGGCGTTGTCCCGCGATTCGGCGAGGGTGGCCGCCGCCTCGGCGTCCGCGCTCGAGACCGCCTGCTCGGCGTGCGCGCGGGCGTCGCCGACCAGCTTGTCGCGGTGGTCGAGCACGTCCTGCGCGTCATCGAGCTCGCCCGGGATCGCCTCACGGACGTCATCGAGGAGTTCGAGGACGTCACCGCGGGGCACCACGCACCCGGCCGTCATCGGGACACCGCGCGCCTCTTCCACGATCGCGACGAGCTCGTCGAGCGCCTCGAATACCCGGTACACGCCAAACCCCAATCGTCGACGACGGCTTACGGGACCAGTCTGCCCGTCGCGCCGCTCACCGGCGCGCCGCCACGCCCAGTGTGTCGAGGATCAACCGTTACGCGGTCGGCCCCGCGGCGCGCTCCGCCAGCCGGGCCAGCAGCCGCTCGTGCACCTTCGCGGGCAGCATGTCCGCGACGTCACCGCCGTAGGTCGCCACCTCCTTGACCAGCGAGCTGGACAGGTAGCTGTAGCGCGGGTTCGTCGCGATGAAGAGGGTGTCGACGCCGGTGAGCTTGTGGTTCATCTGCGCCATCTGCAGCTCGTAGTCGAAGTCGTTGGCGCCGCGCAGGCCCTTGACGATCGCGCTGGCCCCATTCGCCTTCGCATAGTCGACGAGGAGTCCCTGCCAGGAGTCGACCCGGACGTTCGGCAGGTCCGCGACGGCCTCGCGCAGCATCTCGAGGCGTTCGTCGATGCTGAACAGCCCCTTCTTGTTCTTGTTGATCATCACCGTGACGATGACCTCGTCGAACTGAACCGCCACCCGGCCGATCACGTCGAGGTGACCGTTGGTGATGGGATCGAAGGACCCGGGGCAGACCGCACTGCTCATGACTGCAGACCGTAACAGGCGATCTCGATCCGGGTCTCGCCATACTTACGCACCCGGTCGGCCGACAGTCCGGACGGCCACACGGTCGCGGGCGATCGCGAGGACCGTTCGAGGACGACCAGCGAATCCTCCCCGATCCAGCCCCCGTCGACGAGCGCGCCAAGCACCGATCCGACCTCGTCCTCGCCCATCGCGTACGGCGGGTCGAGGAAGACCAGGTCGTACTCCCGATCGGGCGTGCCCGCGACGACCGCGGCCACCGGCGACGACCGCACGAGCGCGCCGGGCAGCCCGAGCGTCGCCACGTTCTCGCGCGCCACCGCGGCCGCCTTCGCGTCCGACTCGACCAGCACCACGTGCTCGGCGCCCCGTGAGAGCGCCTCCAGGCCAAGCGCTCCCGATCCCGCGAACAGGTCGAGCACGGCGGCGCCGTCGAGATGCATCCGGGCGTCGAGCGAACTGAACAGCGCCTCGCGCACACGCTCCGAGGTAGGCCGGGTGCCCTTCGGCGGGACCCGGAGCCGGCGCCCACCCGCGGCGCCGGCGACGATCCGGGTCACTGCGGCCCGTCCTCCTCCGTCGACACCACGGAGATCACGGTCAGCAGGTCGCCGCCCTCGACCTGCTGCACCGGGGTGATCGCGAGCCTGCTCACGACGCCACCGCGGGTTGCGGTGATCGCCGCCTCCATCTTCATCGCCTCGATCGTCGCGACGGTGTCGCCCGCAGCGACCTTCTGTCCCTCCGCCACGACGAGGGTGACGACGCCCGCGAACGGCGCGGCCACGTGGCCGGGGTTGCCCCGGTCCGCCTTCTCCGCGGCGGGGACCTCGCTGGCGATCGAGCGGTCGCGCACCGACACCGGCCGCAGCTGGCCGTTGAGGATGCACATCACCGTGCGCATGCCGCGCTCGTCGGGTTCGGAGATCGCCTCGAGCCCGATGAGCAGCTCGACACCGGGGGCCAGCGTGACCCGGTGTTCCTCGCCGCGGCGCAGTCCGTAGAAGAACTGGTTCGCCGACAGCCGCGAGGTGTCGCCGTACTTCTCGCGGTGCTCGAGGAACTCGCGGGTCGGGCCGGGGAACAGCAGCCGGTTCAGGGTGCCGCGGCGCTCGGCAGGAGAACCGTCGAGTCCGGCCTGGTCGTCCGCGGTCAACGGCGTCTCGGGCTTGGCTTCGCCGCGGCCCTCGAGCGCCCTGGTGCGGAACGGCTCCGGCCAGCCGCCTGCCGGGTTGCCCAGTTCGCCGCGCAGGAACCCGATCACCGATTCCGGGATGTCGTATCCGGCGGGGTTCTCCGCGAACTCGTCCGTCGACACGCCCGAGCCGACGAGGTGCAGCGCGAGGTCGCCGACCACCTTGGAGGACGGGGTCACCTTCACCAGGCGGCCGAGCATCCGGTCCGCAGCCGCGTACTTCGCCTCGACCTCCTCGAACTGGTCGCCCAGCCCGAGCGCGATGGCCTGCTGGCGCAGGTTCGACAGCTGACCGCCGGGGATCTCGTGCGTGTAGACGCGACCGGTGGGGGCGGGCAGCCCGGACTCGAACGGCGCGTACACCTTTCGCAGCGCCTCCCAGTACGGCTCGAGGTCGCACACGGCCTGCAGATCCAGGCCGGTGTCCCGCGCCGAATGGGCGGTGGCCGCGACGATCGCCGACAACGCGGGCTGGCTGGTGGTGCCCGCCAGCGCCGCGCTCGCGCCGTCGACGGCGTCGGCTCCCGCCTGCCACGCCGCCAGGTAGGTGGCCAGCTGGCCGCCGGGGGTGTCGTGGGTGTGCACGTGCACCGGCAGGTCGAAGTTGCTGCGCAACGCCGATACCAGGGTCGCGGCCGCCGGTGCCCGCAGCAGTCCGGCCATGTCCTTGATGGCCAGCACGTGGGCGCCCGCGTCGACGATCTGCTCGGCCAGCTTCAGGTAGTAGTCGAGGGTGTAGAGGTCCTCGTTCGGGTTCGACAGGTCACCGGTGTAGCTCATCGCGACCTCGGCGACGGCGGTGCCGGTCTCGCGGACCGCGTCGATGGCCGGCCGCATCTGGTCGACGTTGTTGAGCGCGTCGAAGATCCGGAAGATGTCCACGCCCGTCGAGGTGGCCTCGCGCACGAACGCGCGGGTGACCGACTCGGGGTAGGGCGTGTAACCGACGGTGTTGCGGCCGCGCAGCAGCATCTGCAGGCAGATGTTCGGCATCGCCTCGCGCAGCGCGGCCAGCCGCTCCCACGGGTCCTCGTGCAGGAAGCGCAGCGCGACGTCGTAGGTCGCGCCGCCCCAGGCCTCCACCGACAGCAGCTCGGGGGTCATCCTGGCGACGTGACCGGCGACGTCGAGCAGGCCTCCGGTGCGCACCCGGGTCGCCAGCAGGGACTGGTGCGCGTCGCGGAAGGTGGTGTCGGTGACACCGAGCGCGTCCTGTGCACGCAGCGCGGCGGCGAAGCCCTCGGGCCCGAGCTCGATCAGTCGCTGCTTCGAGCCGGCGGGCGGCGGCGTGGTCAGGTCGATCTTGGGCAGCTTGTCGCGCGCGTAGACCGTGGTCGGGCGCTCGCCGTGCGGCTTGTTTACGGTCACGTCGGCGAGGTAGGTCAGGATCTTGGTGCCGCGGTCGGCCGACGCCCTCGAGGTGAGCAGTTGCGGGCGCTCCTCGATGAACGAGGTCGTCACGTTGCCCGCGCGGAAGTCGGGGTCATCGAGGACGGCCTGCAGGAACGGGATGTTGGTGGCGACGCCGCGGATCCGGAACTCGGTCACCGCCCGGCGCGCCCTTGCGACGGCTGCGGGCAGGTCCCGGCCGCGACAGGTGAGCTTGACGAGCATCGAGTCGAAGTAGGCGCCGACCTCGGCGCCCAGGTTCGCGCCGCCGTCGAGGCGTACGCCTGCACCGCCGGGGGTGCGGTACGCGGTGATCCGGCCGGTGTCGGGACGGAACCCGTTGGCCGGGTCCTCGGTGGTGATGCGGAGCTGCAGCGCCGCGCCGCGGAGCTTGATCGAATCCTGGGACAGGCCCAGATCGGCAAGCGTCTCGCCGGAGGCGATCCGCAGCTGCGCCTGCACCAGGTCCACGTCCGTCACCTCCTCGGTGACGGTGTGCTCGACCTGGATGCGCGGGTTCATCTCGATGAACACGTGGTTGCCGCGGGTGTCGAGGAGGAACTCGACGGTGCCCGCGCAGCTGTAGTTGATCTCCTTGGCGAACGCGACCGCGTCGGCGCAGATCCGCGCGCGCAGTTCCTCCGGGAGGTTCGGCGCGGGCGCCAGCTCGATCACCTTCTGGTGTCGTCGCTGCACGCTGCAGTCGCGCTCGAACAGGTGGATCACGTTGCCCTGACCGTCGGCCAGGATCTGCACCTCGATGTGGCGCGGGTCGACGACGGCCTGCTCGAGGAACACGGTGGCGTCACCGAAGGCGGACTCCGCCTCGCGGGCCGCGGCCTCGATCGCCTCGCGCAGCTGGGCGCGCTCGGCGACCCGGCGCATGCCGCGGCCACCGCCGCCTGCGACCGCCTTGACGAACAGCGGGAACTGCATGGACGCGGCGGCGGCGAGCAGCTCGTCCACGTCGGCGGACGGCGCCGACGAGGAGAGCACGGGGAGGCCTGCCGCCTTCGCGGCGGCGATCGCGCGGGCCTTGTTGCCGGTGAGCTCGAGCACCTCCGCGGACGGGCCGACGAAGGTGATGCCCTCGGCGGCACAGGCCGCGGCCAGGTCCGGGTTCTCGGAGAGGAAGCCGTAGCCGGGGTAGATGGCGTCGGCGCCGGACTTCTTCGCAGCCGCGACGATCTCGGCGATCGACAGGTAGGCCCGGACCGGGTGCCCCTCCTCCCCGATCTGGTAACTCTCGTCGGCCTTCAGACGGTGGACCGAGTTGCGGTCCTCGTACGGAAAGACAGCTACGGTCCCCGCGCCCAGCTCGTAGGAGGCGCGGAATGCCCTGATCGCGATTTCCCCGCGATTGGCAACCAAAACTTTAGAGAACATTGCTGAAAATTACCCTTGCTCTCGTACCGCTCGCCGGACGGTGTCCTAGCATCCGGGAAATTCCCGCATACTCGACCCGCTGTAACGATGCAGTACGCTACCGGCCCCCACCTCACAGGGATACGGCACCCACCGTGAGCTGCGGATATACGACTCGATCACAACTCTTTCGCAGGGTTCACAGATGGCCCGAACGGCGGGCGAACACCCCCGCAGCGAGCTGGTCGACCGCTCCCGGTCTGCCTCATATACTCGTCAGTGCAATCGGTCCGCCCGGTGTGGTCATGAGGAGCCCCGAAGTCCCCGCCCGGCGTCGAAGCACGTCTCCCTTGCCTATGAGGAGAGAGGTGTGAGAGGGAACCCGGTGAGAATCCGGGACTGTCCCGCAGCGGTATGCAGGAACGACCGCCGTCACCATGCACTGGACTTCGCGTCTGGGAAGCGACGGCCACTAGGACCGGTGTCGATCACCGGGCGCCTGCGAGTCCGAAGACCTGCCGACTGCGTCGGGCACGCCGTGCCCGACGGTCCACCGCCTCGTGGAATGGGCGAGTAGATCGGATCGCCGTTGACTGCTGCCCGCACGCGGGCGCCACCTGGGCTCGGTCCGTGCTCTCGTCTGCCGGTGGTGGCCACCCCGTTGTCAGCAACTGGAGAACACCGTGACATCCACCTTCACCGCAACCGTGCTGGGCTCCCCGCGCATCGGTCCCCGCCGCGAACTCAAGAGGGCCGTCGAGTCCTTCTGGGCCGGCAGTCTCGACGCCTCCGCGCTCGATGCCGTCGCACGGGACCTACGCACACAGACCTGGACCGAACTGCGCGACGCCGGGATCGATTCCGTTCCGGTCAACGTCTTCTCGTACTACGACCAGATGCTCGACACCGCCGCGATGCTCGGCGCCCTGCCGGAGCGGGTCGCCGGCGAGTCGACGGCTCTGGATCGCTATTTCGCGGCCGCCCGCGGCACCGCCACCGTCACCCCACTCGAGATGACGAAGTGGTTCGACACGAACTACCACTACCTGGTCCCCGAGATCAGCTCCTCGACCCGGTTCACCCTCGACCCGTCGAAGGTGCTGGGCGAGGTCGAGGAGGCGCAGGCCCTCGGCATCGCCGCGCGACCGGTGCTGATCGGGCCGGTCACCTTCCTGCTCCTGTCGAAGGCGATCGACTCCGAGTCCTCCCTCCTCTCCCGGGTCGGGGAGCTGCTCCCGCTGTACTCCGCGCTGCTCGGGCGGCTGGCGGACGCAGGCGTCGAGTGGGTTCAGATCGACGAACCAGCGCTGGTCGCCGATCGCACGGAGTCCGAGATCGCCACCGCTGGCGAGGTGTACCGGTCGCTGTCCGCGCTCGAGCATCGGCCCGCGATCCTGCTCGCCTCCTACTTCGGCGACCTCGGCGCCGCCCTGCCCGCGCTGGCGAAGACCGACATCGAGGGTCTGGCGGTCGACCTCGTCGCGGGCGACCAGGAGGCGCTGGCCGGAATCCCCGAACTCGCGGGCAAGCACCTCGTCGCCGGGATCGTCGACGGGCGGAACATCTGGCGCAACGACCTGGCCGCATCCCTGACGACGCTCGAAACCCTGCGCGGAAGCGTGGCTTCGGTCGCGGTCTCCACCTCCTGCTCCCTGCTGCACGTGCCGTACTCGCTCGAGAGCGAGAGCGAACTCGACGACGCCCTGCGGTCCTGGCTGGCCTTCGGCTCCGAGAAGGTGCGCGAGGTCATCACCCTCGCCACCGGCCTGCGTTCCGGTCGCGAGGCCGTCGGCGAGGAGCTGGCGCAGGCGGCGTCCGCGAAGGCCACCAGGGCGGCCGATCGACGGCTGCACGACTACGCGATCCGGGCGCGATTGACCGGTCTGAAGGCGTCCGACGGCGGGCGGCGTCCCGCCGCGGAGCGGCGCGAGGTGCAGGCTGCCGTCCTGCCGCTACCGAAGCTGCCCACCACCACGATCGGCTCGTACCCGCAGACGACCGCCATCCGGGTGGCCAGGGCCGCGCTGCGGAAGGGCGAGATCGACGAGGCCGAGTACCTGCGCCGGATGCGCGGCGAGGTGGCCGATGTCATCGCCCTCCAGGAACAGCTGGGTCTGGACGTGCTGGTGCACGGCGAACCCGAGCGCAACGACATGGTGCAGTACTTCGCCGAACAGCTCGACGGCTTCTTCGCCACAGCCAACGGTTGGGTGCAGTCCTACGGGACCCGCTGCGTGCGACCGCCGATCCTGTACGGCGATGTCCGTCGACCGCGCCCGATGACGGTCGACTGGACCTCGTACGCACAGTCCCTGACGGCGAGGCCGGTCAAGGGCATGCTCACCGGGCCGGTCACCATCCTGGCGTGGTCGTTCGTCCGGGACGACCAGCCGCTGTCCGAGTCGGCCGACCAGGTGGCGCTGGCGATCCGCGACGAGACCGTCGACCTCGAAAGAGCGGGGGCGCGGGTGATCCAGGTGGACGAGCCCGCGCTGCGTGAGCTGTTGCCGCTGCGGTCGGCGGATCAACCCGCCTACCTGGACTGGTCGGTCGGCGCGTTCCGGCTTGCCACCTCCGGGGTCGCCGACGCGACCTCGGTTCACACCCACCTGTGCTACTCGGAGTTCGGCGAGGTGATCGGGGCGATCGCCGGTCTGGATGCGGACGTCACCTCGATCGAGGCGGCGCGCTCGCACATGGAAGTCCTCGACGATCTCAACGCGGTCGGATTCGATCTCGGTGTCGGTCCGGGCGTCTACGACATCCACTCCCCCAGGGTGCCCTCGGTCGCGGAGATCGCCGACTCGCTGCGTGCCGCGCTGAAGGCTGTTCCTGCGGAGCGGCTGTGGGTCAACCCCGACTGCGGCCTGAAGACCCGTGGCCGGGCCGAGGTCGAGGCGTCCCTGCGCAACCTCGTCGCCGCGACCGCACTGGTCCGGGCCGAGCTCTAGGCCGGCGCCGCACCTGCGCTCGCCCCGGGCGGGCGTGGGTGCGGCTACGCGTGTGGGTACGGCAGGTGGCCGCTGCTGTTCTCGTTCACCAGGACCGACCGCCCCAACTGCGGGAATGCCTGTTGCGCGCAGGCGGGGCGGTCGCACACCTCGCACCCCGCGCCGATCGGCACGATCGTGGCCGGATCGTCGGTCTGGATTCCGCGCGAGTACACCATCCGGTCGGCGTAGGCGATGTCGCAGCCGAGCCCGATCGCGAAGTTGCGTTCGGGTGCCAGGTAGCCGAGGCCGCCGCTGTGGGTGGTCCGGGCCACCCACAGGTAGGTGCGCCCGTCGGGCATCTTCGCCACCTGCGTGTGGATCCGCCCGGGGTTGGCGAACGCCTCGTGGACCACCCACAACGGACAGCTCCTGCCCACCCGGGAGAAGTGAAAGGCGGTGGCGGACTGCCGCTTGGAGATGTTCCCGGCACGATCGGTTCGGACGAAGAAGAAGGGCACCCCGCGCTGGCGGTGCCGCTGCAGCGTGGACAGCCGGTGACAGATGGTCTCGAAGCCGACCTCGAACTTCAGGCTCAGGAGGTCGATTTCGTAGCGCAGCGATTCAGCCGAGTCCAGGAACTGGCTGTACGGCAGGATCAGCGCGCCTGCGAAGTAGTGCGCCAATCCGATCGGCGCCAGCGCGGCGGATTGAAGTACCGCTTCGGCTACGACGATTCGCTCGACGTCGACGGCGCCGTCTTCGGTCTCCACGTCCGCGGGCACGATGCCGTAGACGTGTCGCCGGCGTCCTCGTCCTCCTCGACTGCGTCCTCGTCCTCGGCTTCCTCGCCCGTGTCCATTTCGTATTCGTCCTGCTCTGGCTCGACCACCTCGCCGTCCCGGATTTCCCCGGGCCAGCCCTCGACGTCGTCGGGATGTAGGACAGTGCTTGTCATGACATGGCGTTGGAAGTTCTTCAGCTCCAAGCGCATCCGCCGACCCTGGGCTCGCCAGATGTTTCCGGTCTTTTCGAAGAAGCCCTGCGGGTGATACTCGAGCACGACGAGGATGCGGGTGAGGATCGATCTTGTCTGCCGATGGCGCCTCGTCCCGGCGGGCGCGTTGCGTAGGGCGGTGCGCAGTCCCACCCGTCGCCCGGTGTTTACGTCAGCGGGCACCGGGAACGATGGGCGGAATTTCAGTTCGGAGGCCGTTTCCGGCGCATCATCGGAGGTCGCACGCAGGAATCGGTCGGGCAGGGCGAGTTTGTGGATGGTCCGCAGCGTCAGAAGGTATTGCCGTGCCAGCGACCCGGTGGTGTACGGCAGGTCGTACTTTTCGCACAAGGCGCGCACCTTGGCGGAGATCCCCGCATAGCGGTTGCTGGGGAGGTCGGGAAACAGGTGATGTTCGATCTGGTAGCAGAGGTTGCCGCTCAGGAACGCCAACACCGGGCCGGCGTGGAAGTTCGCGGCGCCGAGCATCTGACGCAGATACCATTCCGCCCGGCTCTCGTCTTCGAGTTCCGTGAGGGTGAATTTCTCGGCTCCGTCGGGAAAGTGCCCGCAGAAGATCACCACGTACGCCCACACGTTCCGCAGCAGGTTAGCGGTCAGGTTTGCCGTGAGGGTTCTTCGCCAGCGGCGTCCGCTGAGGGCGGGGATGAGCAGGTAGTCCTTTCCCGTCTGTCGGGCGATCTTCCCAATCAATTTTCTGCGATGCGCCGATTTCTCGGCGTCTGTGTCGGCGCGGGCCTGTTCGGAATACAGGTCGTGCAGGGCGATGCCCCATTCGAATGTCACCGCCAACAACAGGTTTCGTACCGGTTGCAACAGATTGTCGAGCCTCCATGGCTGGTCGCGGGTGATCCTGATGACGCCGTAGCCGAGGTCATCGTCCATCCCGACAACGTTGCTGAACACGTGGTGGCGGTAGTTGTGGGAGTAACGCCAGTGCGACGACAGCCCGACCATGTCCCATTCCCAGGTGCTGGAGTGGATTTCCGGGTCGTTCATCCAGTCCCACTGCCCGTGACAGACGTTGTGGCCGATCTCCATGTTCTCCACACTCTTGGCCACACCGAGCGCCGTCGCCCCGAGAATCCACCCTGCCGGCGACCTACTACCGTGGATCACCAACCGGGCCGCCGTATCGAGCAGCCGTTGGAAGGCAATGGTGCGGCGGATATATCTGGCGTCCTTCTCGCCGAGCGACTCAGTGACGTCTTGCCGGAGACTGTCAAGTTCGGAGCGCAGCGCCTCGACGTCGTCAGCGGTGAGGTGCGCATATTCCTTGATGTCGGAGATCGCCATGCGTCTGCTCCACACTCCGGATCTTCACCCCCACCGCGAAACATCGCGGCGCGGGCGGGACCGGTGGATACAACTCGGACTACGGGTCAGTAGTAGTGGCGTCGGCCCGCCACAGCGTGGCCGGTCATGCCCATGATCTCGAGCGCCACGCCGATGACGATAAGGGCGACCCCGATGTACAACAGGACGGGAATGCTGGCAACCGCGCCGATGATGGCGAGGATGATACCGAGAATGAACATGACGTCGACCTAATTTCGGGAGAGAGACTGGGGATGGGATATCGAAGGGCGTGAGCGCGGGTCAGTGTTTGAAGGCGTGCTTGATCTTCTGTCCCGCTTGCTTGAGCTTGTCTCCGGTTTGCTTAGCGTTGCCCTTTGCCTGGTCTGCGCGCCCCTCTGCCTCCATGCGTTCGTTTCCGAGAGCCTTACCGACCGTCTTCTTGGCTGCACCCTCTGCGGTTTCAGCCTTGTGCCGAAGCTTCTTCCCGATGCTCATGGCGGTACTTCTTCTCTGTTGGGTGATCGGCCCGCGGGCGGGGCCGAGGGTTGTTCGCATCTGTGCGGCGACAGTGTGCGAAGTCGTGGCGGCCCCCATCGGGTGGTTCATCCCGAGGGGCCGCAGGTCGATTGCTTCCATTGGAGGGCCTCAAACTTCGGGTTTCCCGCCTGACGCCTGGACCAAACCCGTCTCATCGACGGTGTGGTTTCAACACACCAACGGCCCGGTCTTCCGAGGCCCGCGCCCGTGTGGTGGGCGAGTTCCGCAGCCTGCTATCCGCCGCCAGCGAAACTACCGATGATCACGCTCGCTAGCGCAACACCTTTACGACGCAGGTGAACGCCCGGGCCGGATCTCGGCCGGGTTGAAAGTCGCCGAATAACCTCTTTTCATGCACCTGATCCAACAACCCAGAAGTGGTCCACCAGGCAGTTCATTGCGGCGGCGAATGGGCATGATCCCGACATTGCTGTGCCATTCTTCCGCTGGGTATCCCCATCGTGAGGCTTGCCCGCCGCCTCTGCACCCTTGCCGGGACGGTCATGCACCGCTCCTGAACAACGTCCCCTCTGCACTCTGAACTGCTGCTTCGTCAACGAAGCGAAGCTAGCCCGTTTCGGCGGTTTGCACTCGGCTGCCTGCGGGCATAGCGGTAGCAGGACGTATTGACGAGATCCGGCTGAGCGCCCGTCTCACACAACAATCGGGAGATGTCATGGTGAAAACGTTGTTCTTCGCATCGGGGGCGGCCGTTGGCTTCGTTCTGGGAACCCGGGCTGGCAGGCAAACCTACGAGAAGATGAGGGATCAGTCCGTCGAACTTTTGCACAACCCCGCCGTGAAGGAGAAGGTGAGCGACGCAACAGAGACCGTGAAGGATAAGGCCCCGAAGCTGCAGCAGAAGGTCGGTGCCCTGGCGAAGAAGGCTACCCACCACGGCGCTGACGGCGCTGACACGAGCGCGATCACCGCTTCCACCGCCGGCGCGCCGCTGGAAGAAGCTGCGACCCCGACTCCGGCGGCGGAACCGACCGTTTCACCGCCGATGGGCGGCAAGCGCACCCCCTGAGCAGCCATACGGCGCGGCATGGTGTGGGGGCCTGTCCACGCGGACCGCGCGATCCGCAGTTGACTTGGGTATCCGCAAGGGCGGCCGAAAAGGCCAGTCGTCCCGGAGGGGCAAACGAGGAGGTTCGGTGATGTCACGGTCTCGGCTCGCGAGTGCTCTCCCTGTCCAGAAGGCTGCACTCGTGTTCGCGTTGGTGTTCGTGACTGTCAGGCTGCTCGGTTTTGTGCCGAGCGTGACGACCGACACGCACCGCTCGGCGCGCAAGCAACCGAATACCTCACAACGGTCCAGTTCGAAAAGAGGGGCTGCGACATGTAGTGGTGGCGGGTCCGGCTGCCCCTCACGGACGTTCGCGACGAGATCGTGACCAGAGGCCTGCCGCTCGCCGAACATTTCAGCCGACCGGGCGTATGGCGTCCTTTGCCCCAACCGACCACCGAATCCGGAGGGGTAAACCCAGCCGCGCCGCGGATGGAGCAACGGGAGGTCACCGTCGTCGGCGTTTGCGCTCGCATCTGATGGGGCATACCTATGTCATGCGCAATCTGTGGACAGGAATGGTCATCGGCGCCGCTACGGGAGCCGCCATCGGTGCGATCGTCGACGGAAGCAGGCGGGCGGGACTCGTTACAGTCAAGGCCGGCCACACTGTCACCCAGGCTGTCAAGGAGCACGTCCCCGAGGCCAGAGAACGGCTGCAGAAGATTGACCTGCCCGGCAAGGCACACGAGATTCTCGACCGCGCTGCCGAGTCGCAGGCCGCTGAAGCAACGCAGCACGCGGCCCAGAACCTGGCGGACTCTGCGAAACACGCCGCCGGGACGGCTTCGAGCCACTTG
This sequence comes from Rhodococcus sp. OK611, assembly GCF_003050885.1. Classification (NCBI taxonomy): domain Bacteria; kingdom Bacillati; phylum Actinomycetota; class Actinomycetes; order Mycobacteriales; family Nocardiaceae; genus Rhodococcus; species Rhodococcus sp. OK611. The sequence continues at coordinate 8,289 of NZ_QAOZ01000013.1, read as the reverse complement.
TATCACCACGATGCCGCCGACGAGCAATGACATCGAATCCCGCCGAGCACCGTTAGACATCGCCGGGATTGGGTATCCAGGCCCTGGCCGCGTTGCACGCGGCTCACTGTCCGCGAACCCGCGGCAAGATCAGCGAGTGCAAAGGAGACACAATGGGCGCCGTCGACAAGGCGAAGAACAAGGCCGAAGAGGTAGCAGGAAAGGCCAAGGAGAAGGTCGGAGAGGCCACCGGAGACAAGGACACTGAGGCCGAGGGCCGCAAGGACCAAGCCAAAGGCAACCTCAAGCAGGCCGGCGAGAAGGTCAAGGACGCCTTCAAGGACTGACCCGACCCAATGTTGACGCCCGCTCGTGGGCCGACGAGCGGGCGGGGCACGGGGTGCCAGCCGCCATGAACGCAAGGTCATTGTCGTGCGCTGCTGGCGAATTGGCTGATCCCAAGCGTGCATCAATGGACCTTTTTGCCAATTGTCCCCGGGCGCCCGCTGCTGCTCGTCGCCACCGAAATCGCCGGATGGATCTAGCCCACCGCCCTGAATCAAGCCGAGAGAGTTCAATCAACGGGACCAGGAGCGTTCAAGTGAACGACAAAACTGGAAGGCAAGAAGAGCCACAGTCCGAGCGAGGCGAACCAGGCTCGCGTGGCATGCCCTCGCCAGGCGCGTCCGAAGGCGCTGGGCGACGATCTGGCGCGATCGAGGACCACGATCTGCCGTCCACCGATCCAGATCAACCAGACGCGCCCGAACCCCTGTACACCACCGAGATTGGCGACGCGGATCCGGTCGTCCCGCCCTATGAGGGCAGAACCGGCCAGTCCGACGCAGGCGGCTCTCAGCGGCACTCGACCGATCCCACAGGCTCTTCCGCCACGCCGAGGAGCTCCGGGGGCGACGCCTGACGACGAAGAACCCAAACATCCAGACTCGACCGATGACACCGAACGGAGTGTCGGTCCGGCCCATCAATCCGGCGTGTCACGGGTCGAGGATCAATCCTGACCGATCCGGATCCGACGTCCGGTCCACACCGGGAGGATCGCCGCCGTGAGCGATAGCGTCACTGACTCCGCCGCGGAACGGGTAGCGCAGAATAGTGTCTTCGAGCGGTTCGCCCGCGCGGGATACGTCACCAGCGGCCTCGTCCACCTCATCATCGGCTACATCGCCATCCGGCTCGCCCTCGGCGGGGGCGGCGCGGCCGACCAGTCCGGTGCGCTGGCCGAGTTGGCGAGCAAGCCGGGCGGTGTGCTCGCGCTGTGGGTAGCCACCGTCGCGTTCGCGGCGATGGCGCTCTGGCGTCTTGCCGAAACGATATTCGGACGTTCGACCGATCCGAAAGACCAAGACCCCATGTCCGAGGTCTTTGACCGCGGCAAAGCCCTCGCCCTGGCGGTCGTCTACCTCGCATTCGCCTACTCCACCTTGGAATTCACGCGCGGGCGCGGAAAGTCCACCGGGCAACAGGACGCGGGAATCAGTGCGCACATGATGCAATCCGCGGCAGGCACCGTGGCCCTCGTAGCGGCCGGGTTAGTGATCGTGGCGGTCGGCGGATATCACGTCTACAAGGGCGCGAGCCAGAACTTCCTCGAGGACCTCCACGGCGCGCCCAGCAATGTCGTGAGAACACTGGGGATCGCCGGTTACGTCGCGAAGGGACTCGTTCTCGCCGAGGTGGGGGTGCTCGTCGTCGTGGCCGCGATCGTGTCGGATCCGAACCGGGCGACCGGACTCGACGGCGCGCTGAAATCGCTTCTGAGCCAACCCTTCGGGCCCGTGCTCGTCGTCGTTGCGGGTCTCGGGCTCATCACCTACGGCCTGTATAGCTTCGCCATGGCCCGGTACACCAAGATGTGACCACCAAGGTGCCCGCGGGGCCAGGCGAACCTCGCCGACCGTGGAGTGACGGCCGTTCATGATCGGGATGGCAGCGCGATCCCCCGAGGTGAGGTCATACAGCGCGTAGCGCCCCGTTGGCGCCCGACCGTGGCCGCCGACCAGGGAAGTATGCCGCCTAGGACTTCTCCAGGTACTCGATCTTCTCGGCGTCGATCGCGGCGGTCACCATCGAGGCCAAGCCAGGATGCCGGGCCAGGTCCGGATCGGCGTCGATCACCGCGCGCGAGAACTCGCGCGCGGCGACGATCACGTCCTCGTGGTCGAGCAGCGAGAGCAACCGGAGGGTGGTGGTGCTGCCGGATTGCGCGGCGCCGAGCACGTCGCCCTCGCGCCGCTGGGCGAGGTCGAGCTGGGCGAGCTCGAAGCCGTCGTTCGTGCCCGCCACCGCGGTCAGTCGTTCGAACGGCGGTGAGCCGGGCTTGGTGTCCGTGATGAGCAGGCACAGCCCCTGGTGGGCGCCACGACCCACCCGGCCGCGGAGCTGGTGGAGCTGACTGACGCCGAACCGGTCCGCATCCTTGAGCACCATCACGGTCGCGTTCGGCACGTCCACGCCGACCTCGACCACGGTGGTGCACACCAGCACGTCGATCAGTCCCGCGGTGAAATCGCGCATCACCGCGTCCTTCTCGTCCGCGGGCAACCGGCCGTGCAGCAAGCCGACCCGCAGATCGGACAGCGGACCGAACCGCAGCTCCTCGAACAGCGCCAGCGCCGCCGTCGTGGGCTGCTCCTTCGCGTCGGGGGCGTCGTCGCCCTCGCCGATCCGCGAGCACACCACATAGGCCTGCCTGCCGTCGGCGACCTCCTCGCGGATCCGTTCCCAGGCGCGGTCCACCCACGCAGGCTGGGTCAGAGCGGGCACGACCTTGCTGACGATGGGCGACCGCCCGCTGGGCAGCTGCCGCAGCGTCGAGGTCTCGAGGTCGCCGAGCACGGTCATCGCGATGGTCCGGGGAATGGGCGTCGCCGTCATCACCAGCAGGTGCGGGCTGAGCCCCTCGCGTGCCCGGCCCCGCAACTCGTCGCGCTGCTCGACGCCGAACCGATGCTGTTCGTCCACCACCACCATGCCGAGGTTGAAGAACTCGACGCCGTCCTGGATGAGGGCGTGGGTGCCGATGACGATCCCGGCATCGCCCGTCACCGCCTCCAGCAACGCGGCGCGGCGGGCCGCGACCGACATCGACCCGGTCAACAGGGCCACCCGCGTGGCCAGCTCGTCGGCGCCGAGTTCGCCTGCCATGGCGAGGTTTCCGAGCATCTGCCGCAGCGACCGGGCGTGCTGCGCGGCGAGCACCTCCGTCGGCGCCAGCAGCGCGCACTGATAGCCGGCATCGATCACCTGCAGCATGGCGCGCAACGCGACGACGGTCTTACCCGAGCCGACCTCACCCTGCAGCAACCGGTTCATCGGGTGTGCCCGGCCGAGGTCGGCGGAGATCTCCTCGGCGACCGCGTGCTGCCCCTCGGTCAGGGTGAACGGCAGCCGTGCCTCGAACGCGGCGGCGACACCGTCGGGCTTCGGCGGGCAGGCGGGCGCCACCCGTCCCGCCACCTCGTGGCTGCGCTGCGCCAGCACCAACTGCAGGGCGACCGCCTCGTCGAACCGGAGGCGCTCGCGGGCGAGATCCACCTCGTCCTTCGTCTCCGGCAGGTGCACCGATCGCAGCGCCTCGTCGAGACCGATCAGCCCGTGCTCACGCCGAATCTCCTCGGGCAGCGGGTCCTGCACCTCGTCGAGCTGGTCGAGCACCTGACGGATGCACCGGAGCAGCGTCCAGCTCTCGACCTCGCGGGTCGCCGGGTACAGCGGGATGAGGTTCCGTTCGAAGATCGACATGTCGACCCCAGCGCCCGGATCCTGCGCGCTGCGCGCCATCCCGGCCAGGGCACCACCACCGCGCACCTTGCCCGCGGCCACCACCGAACCGTCGTCCTCGTCACGGTTCGGCAGGATGAGATAGCTGGGATGGGTGAGCCCCAGCTTGCCCCTGAAGTACTTCACGTTCCCCGAGAACATCGCGCGCACACCGGGTTTGATGGAGTGCGCCACCTTTTGCGGGTTGAAGAAGGTGGCGTCGACGCTCTGCTTGTCGGACGTCAGCACCACCTTGAGCATCTTCCCGCTGCGCGACTTCATCGAGATGATCGCGGCCGAGGTCACCGTCGCCAGGATCGTCAGGTGCGTGCCCTCGGGCGGCTCCTTCTCGCCGAGCTCGGCGCCCTGCGTCGCGTACCGGTGTGGGTAGTGCCGCAGCAGGTCCTGCATGGTCTCGATCCCGAACGCCTCCGCGAGCGGCTCCGCGACCTTGCGGCCCAGCAGGTGATCGATCCGATCGGTCAGAGTTGCCATCACACCGCCTATTCGACGCCGAGCTGCAGCAGATCCCCGGCCTGCCCGCCCTCGTAGACCAACACCTCGACGCCCGGGTGGCGCGCCGCGACATGCTCCGAGAGGAGGTCGGCGAAGCCCGCGGGAATCTCTGCCCCCAACAACAAAGTCAACAGTTCGCCGCCGACCCCGAGAACCTGGTCGATCAGGCGCCTGCCCGCCTCGGCCGGATCGGGCGCGATCACCACGACCTCGCGGCCGATCAGCCCGAGTCCGTCGCCGGCCTCGCACGTACCCATCAGGGTGAGCGCCCGCTCCGTCGCCACGCGCAACGATCCCCAGCGCGTCGTCGCTGCCGCCTCGGACATCGCGAACACATCGTCGACGGCGGCCCGACCCGGGTCGTGCACGGCGAGGGCGGCGAGTCCCTGCACCATCGACGAGCAGGGCAACAGCAGCACCTCGTGGCTCTCGTCGCGGGCGGCGACTCCGATGGTCACCAGCTCCGGCGCCGAGAGCGCGCCGTTCGGGAGCACCAGCACCTCACCGCAATCGAGCGCGCGAATCGCGTCGAGCAGCTGATCGGGGGTGACCGGTTCGTCACAGCGGAGCACCATCGCACCCTCCCCCGCGAAGAGGTCGGCGGCGCCGTCACCCGCGACGATCGCGAGAACCCCGCGGTCGGTCGCGCCTGCACGCCTGCCCACCCGCCCGGCACGCGTCTCGTCGAGGGCAAAGCAGGAGATCCGGATGTCGTGGGTGCGACCCGCCGCGAGCCCGGCCTCGACCGCGGGGCCGGGATCCGAGCAGTGCACGTGCACCGACCAGGAGCCCTCACCGTCACCGACGATGATCACCGAGTCGCCCAGCTCACCGAGCCGGGACCGCAAGGTGTCCACCCTTCGCGAGTCGGACCCGGAGAGCAGGTACATCACCTCGTAGTCCTGCTCGCCCGGCTCGTCCGCGCAGGCGGACGGCGGGACGACCACGCCGGGGGTCGCCAGCGTGACCGGCGCGACCACGATGTCCTGGCGCTCGGGTGTCGCCCCCGTGACCACGCCGACGAGCGCGTCGAGGATGACCAGCAGCCCGAGCCCGCCCGCGTCGACCACGCCCGCCGCGCCGAGAACGGAGAGCTGCGAGGGGGTGCGCGCGAGCGCCTCGGCGGCGGCGTCGGCGGCCTCCGTGGCCACCACCGACAGCGCCGCGTCGTGCGGGCACCCGTCCGCCGCCGCGGCGGCGTGCCGGAGCACCGTCACGATCGTGCCCTCGACCGGGATGCTGATCGCCTCGGTCGCCAGCACGGCGGCCTCGTTCAGCGCACCGCGCAGCAGCCGGGCGTCCAGCGGCTCGTCGCCTGCGACCTCGGCGATCCCACGCAGCACCTGGGACAGGATCACACCGGAGTTACCGCGAGCTCCCGCGACCGCACCTCGGGCCAGGGCCGCGGCCACCGCACCCACCGAGGCGGCCGGGCCGACGACCTCGGCGCCTTCGGCAGCCGCGCGCATGGTGAACAGGAGATTCGTGCCGGTGTCCGAGTCCGGGACCGGGAAGACATTGAGGCTGTTGATCTCCTCGCAGCGGGCGACGAGGCCGTCCACGCACCATCGCGACCAACGCAGCAACGCCTCGCCGTCCACGCTGTCCAGGGCAATGAGCAACTCGACTCTTCCTCTCTGCCCTAGTGGGAACTGCTCGGCTCGGCCAGACTATCCTTCTCCACAGACGGTCCGCCCGGCTCCACGTGCGGGACAGGCCGGTTTGGTCAATCAACACGGATACGGTTACTCTTGCAGGGTTGCCTCGCAAGGGTCACTTCGGTGTCCCGTGTTCGTAGGCCAGCACCAAAGAAGATATCCGTACATCAATTCAAGGAGTTCGCGACTATGGCTGCCGTCTGCGACGTATGCGCCAAGGGGCCCGGCTTCGGTAAGTCGGTCTCGCACTCGCACCGGCGTACCAACCGTCGTTGGAACCCGAACATTCAGACTGTCCGGGCCCAGGTTGGACCCGGTACCCGTCAGAAGCTCAACGTGTGCACCTCCTGCCTCAAGGCAGGCAAGGTCGTCCGCGGCTGACGCGTTCCACGCTTTCACGACTGTGCCCCGACACCTCAGGTGTCGGGGCACAGTCGTATCTGCGGCCCCGATATGGTTCATCGGTGACTTCACTCGACGGCCTCAGCCACGTCCGCCTCGAAGGCGACGTACTCCGAATCGCAATCGCCACCGCCGACAACGGCACCTCCCTCGACTTCGACGGGGTGAGCCAGGGCACCACCGCCCTGCAAGCCGTGGCGGCGGGCACCCTCGCCGCGCGCAGCGTCCTGTTGATCGGCGAGGGCGCCAACTTCTGCGCTGGCGGCAACGTCCGGGCCTTCGCCGCCGCCGAGAACCGCGGCGAGTTCGTCGACTACCTCGCGCGCACCCTGCACGACTTCGTCCGCGCGATCGATGCCACCGAGATCCCCGTCGTCGCCGCGGTTCAGGGCTGGGCGGCAGGCGCGGGCATGAGCCTGGTCTGCGCCTCCGACGTCTCCATCGGTGGCCCGTCCACCAAGCTCCGCCCGGCCTACCCCTCGATCGGGTACACCCCCGACGGCGGCATGTCCTGGACGCTGCCGCGGATCGTCGGTATCGCCAAGGCCCGCGAGATCCTGCTCACCGACGCGATCATCGGCGGTGACGAGGCGGTGCGGCTCGGCATCCTGAGCAGGCTGGTCGGCGATGACGAGATCCGCGAAGAGGCACTGCGGGTCGCCCGCACCCTCGCGGCAGGCCCGACCGCCGCATATGCGGGCATCAAGCGCCTGCTCGCCCAGTCGGGTCAGCGTTCGCTGTCCGAGCAGCTGGACGCCGAGACCGCCTCGATCTCGGCCGCGGCCGCAGGCCCGACCGGCCGGGAAGGCGTCGACGCCTTCGTCGAGAAGCGTCGCGCCGACTTCTCCGCAGGCCAGTAGCTCGACCAGCGCTTCCGACAGGTTCACCACGCGCGATAGGAGGCCGGAGGGACTGCTCGCGAGCTGTCCCTCCGGCCCACGTATGCGGTCGGGCCGACTCAAAAGGCCACCCGAGCAACGGGCCCAAGCGTCTACGGGAGTTGGAAAACACCGATCCCGGGACTGACCGGCACCTGAGGCCAGGTGCCGCTCCCGTGCGGGAATACGCGGGCATTGACGTCGGCGATCGAGGCGACCGTGCCGCTACCGGCGACCACTGTCGCGGGGGCGTATCGGCACCACTCGTCCGGCGCGATGGACGCACTGAAGTCAGTGGGCTGTATGGCTCGGAGCACGGTGGTACCGGCCGCACCCGTGGTCAGATTTCGCCAGTTCACCGACACGTCAATACAGTCGAGCGTGGTGATCGAGGTCGTCGTCGGAGGACCGGCCGCAAAGGTGACCACGCCGGGAGCACCCGTCGTGGCCGTCGGCGTCACCGCTGCCAGCTGGTGCGGCACCCAGCATCTGAACCCAACCGTGCTACACGCCGAGACGAACGTCACCGGGACCTGAAACACCGTGGTCGCCGGGGTCGGCATGGGCGGCCCGTCCGCCTGCGCCGCGGCGGGCAAGCCAAGCGGGAACGCCAGACCAGCCGCGGACGCAACGGCCCAGGCGACGAACCGACGACGACTCGCGACATAGCGCATGGCGTGACCCTCCACGACAGAATCCGCCCCGACCTGCTGCAAAGTCAGCGTACTCGCGAGTCCGGACCGCCCCGCCGAACGCTGGTTTGGCCGGCCACGAGATGTGTGCCGACTGGATACGACTTCGTGATGACGTGTCGTGTCGGACCCCCACGCTAGAATTCGAACATGAGTTCGATCGATGACGCCGGGGCTGCGAGGCAGGTGCAGGAACACCTGTCCGCGATCGCCGACGCCGTCGAGGGACTGGGCGACAGCGATTTGACCGGGCTCTCCGACGCCGAGCTGACCGACACCATGCGCTGGTTGGAGAAAACGCTGCGCCGGGCCTCGGCGGTCGGCCACAACCTGATCGTCGAAACGGCCGAACGTTCGCTGCCCGGCAAGCTCGGTCACAAG